>JBBSKH010000031.1:0-32378 GCA_038256495.1 Chitinophagales bacterium | reverse complement strand
GCCGTAAGGGTTTCCTGATAGATAAATTCACAAATACCTCTACGCAACTTGACATGGCGGGTACTACCAATATCAATTTCAGCGTGCAAAATGCGGCTGGCTCTTCTGCAGCAGACCGGTTCTATATTGTGTTTACACAACCGGATTTTGGCCCGGTACCTGTTAGCATTACTTCGGTAACCGCCAGCCGCCAGGCAGATCAAACTATTGCCGTGCAATGGAAAACGGAGAATGAAATAAACATCAGCGGTTATGAATTGCAGCGCAGCGATAACGGTGCACAGTTTGGAGATCTTGCTGCAAAGGCAGCTACTGCTAATAACGGCGGCAGGGCTGTTTACAATCATATAGATAACCAACCCCTGGCCGGCGATAATTTCTACCGCATTAAAGCTACCAGCATTGGCGGGCAGGTACAGTTTAGCAGTATTGTAAAAGTGGCGGCTAAAAAGCAGGGTGCTTTCATCAGCATTTATCCTAACCCTGTAGCGGCAGATGGACTGGTGCAACTGCGTTTCAGCAACCAGGCACCGGGCAATTACCGTTTGCAGTTAAGCAATGCGGCCGGGCAAACAGTGTATAACAGCACCGTAAATGTAGCTGCTGCTGTGCAGGCAGAAAGCTTACAACTTCCAACAAGGATGGCTGCCGGTAACTACCAGTTAAGAATCTGGAACCCGGCAGGTACCGAACAGGTGCTGCAGGTACTGGTACAATAATAATATAATCAGCATTACACTAAAAAGGGCGCCCAACAGGGTGCCTTTTTAGTTGGTCGAATTTTGGACGAAAAGCTGTTTGCTTTTGCTTGGACAACCAATTTTTTATTTATGTTTGGCACCTAAACTAACTGCACTGCTATGGCTGAATTTTACCCGCCCAATCCCCCGGCTATTGCATACGATAAACTCATCCCTTCCCCGGCTTTTAAAAAGCAGGCGGTTAGGGTAGTAATGTTCATCCTGCTTTTTTTTACAGTGTATGTGCTCCTGTTACTCATAGCTGTAGCATTCGCCATCGCATGCATGTATGGAGGATTAATGCTGATAGCAACAAGGCCATCCTTTATTACCATTATGCTTGGGCTGGGCCTTATGGGGCTGGGACTGGCGGTATTTTTTTTCGTGATCAAATTTATTTTTGCTGCTGCAAGAAATGAGAACAGCGCCAGGGTAGAGCTTACAGAAGCAGCGCAGCCGGAGCTCTTTGCATTCATTCGCCAACTCACTATTGATACGCAAACAAGTTTTCCTAAAAAGATTTACGTATCGCCAGATGTAAATGCCTGTGTATTTTACCATTCCAGTTTCTGGAGTATGTTCTTCCCGGTGCGTAAGAATCTTGAAATTGGCCTGGGCCTGGTAAACAGTATTAACCTCAGCGAATTTAAAGCAGTGATGGCCCACGAGTTCGGGCATTTTAGTCAGCGGAGTATGAAGCTGGGCAGCTTTACCTATAATGTGAACCGTGTTATTTACAATATGTTGTTTGAGAACAATGGTTACAACAGGATGCTGCAGCAGTGGGGTAGTGTGAGTGGCTATTTTGCGTTGTTTGCAAATATTACCATTGGTATTGCCGGAGGTATTCAGTGGGTGTTAAAGCAATTGTACAGTTCGGTAAATAAAAGTTACATGGGCCTCAGCCGGGAGATGGAATACCATGCAGATGCGGTAGCGGCAGTAGTATCTGGTGGTAATAACCTGGTAACCGCCCTCAGCAGGATAGAAGTGGCTGCAGGTTGTTACAATACTGCAATGGATAATGCAAACAGGTGGCTGAAAGAAAAGCGGCAGACCTCCAATATTTTTCACCATCAACTCCTGGTTTACCGGCACGTTGCCAGCAGCAATCAATTGCCCATTAAAGAGGGGCTGCCCGAGATCAGCTATAGTTTTATTGAGGCTTTTGTTAGCAGTCGTATCAATTTTAAAAATCAATGGGCCAGTCACCCAAGCCTGGCAGAACGCAAGCACCAGTTAGAGCTGGTGGATGTAACGCTGGCTGCCGATGAAAGGTCTGCTTGGGTGTTGTTCTCAAACCCTGAGGCATTGCAACAACAGGTCACCGATCTTATATACGAATTGAGCGAGGTTGCGGAACCGCTGGACAAACTGGACCCTTCTTTTTTTGAAGAATGGTACCATAAAGAAACGAGGGAATATTTGTTGCCCGAAGCTTACAATGGTTTTTATAATGACCGGATGATTGACAGCAGCAGTTGGGATCTTGATGCGCTGGCTGCACAGCAATCCACGCAGATATTTGATGACCTGTTTAGAAAGGAGAACGGTATGCTGTATAAGTCTATCCAGCAAAATGAAGCGGATCTTGCCACGCTGCAAATGATACGCAACAAAGAAATTGACGTAAAGCATTTTGATTTTGACGGTATAAAGTTTGGCCTGGCGGATTGTGATAAACTGCTGGCACAACTGGAGCTGGAAATAAAAGAGCAAAAAGACCAGTTAGCCGAACTGGACCAGCAGGCGTTTGTATTATTTAATAATTACGGCGGTGCAGCTGCTGATTTAAAACAATTATACAAGGAGTTTCAGAATGTAGACAATATAGAAATAAGGTACGTAAAAAAAGTGCAGGAGTTGTTTAATTGCATTAATCCATTTTATGCGCAGCAGTGTAACCTGGACTATATTGCTTCTACCATAGATAAAATGAAGTCCGGCGAAGAGCTTGCGCTTAGGAACATGTTCCGGGATTTAATAGCTGCCGGAACGATCAATGCATCAACCGGGGAAGACCTGTTGAACAGGCTACATCATTACCTGGGCAACGATTACCTGTATTTTTCCGGAGAGGAATTTCATGACAATGAATTGCAGGAAATGACCAGCCTGGCCATTAAAACAGGAGAGTATTTGTTCGAGGTAAAAAGAAAATTACATCACAGGATCGTGAAGGAACAATTGGTGGGTTACGGTCCGGCCTCGGCTTTGGAGCCCATATATTGTGTGGCATAAACAATATCTTTTATCTGTTGTCGTTTTATGGACGAACCTGATAAAACCTTAATTGAATGACCCGTACTTTACCCAAAGCTACAATGCTATTATGCATTGTAGCATCTTTAAATTCCTGTTCTTTTACCAGCAGTATTGCAGAAGAGAAACCAGCAAACACCAAAAAATCGAGTGGCAATGCTGGTTGTTTTGTACAATACAACGATGGCAGCGTAAAAAGTTACAATAGCCTTAAACTGGTTACAGGTTTGTTTAAAGCGCCTTACTTGCTGGCAGATGGAAAAATTAAGATTGAAGCCAGCGATGTCTGCTCTTACGACAAAGGAGGAACCATAGCAATTTCCCAACAATTATTTGAATCGAAACACAATAGCAAAGTGGCTAAGGAAGCCTTACCCGGTTTTGCTACCTGTATTGTTAGGGGCAAACTGAATGTGTATACCCGTAAATTTTATAACGGCATCAAAGCGGTTGATGAATTGTTTGTGCAGGAAGGCAATGATGGAAAAATTGTTCCATGCAGTAAAGCAAGCATGGCTGTGATCCTGAAAGACAACCCCGCAGCGCTACAGCTATTAAATACCAAACGCAAAAAAACGCCAGCGTGGAAACAACTGGTGGAAGTGGCTACTTTATACAATGGCCAGCCACTGATTACTAAAAACTAACCCAACCGCATAATTACCGGCAGCTATTACAGCCGTACTAAACTAAAAGATCCCCCCGATAATTTCGGAGGGATCTTTTTTAGGATACTTGTTTATTATTGATTAGTTGCCGGTTGTGCGGCCATCTTTTTTGTCTTTTTGTTTGCCAAGTATATAACCACCGGCTGCGCCGATGATACCACCTATTACGGCACCTTTACCGCTCTTGCCAATAACGGCTCCACCTACTGCACCACCTACACCACCAATGATAGCTCCCTGTGCGGCCTTGCTCATGCCTTGTTTTTTCTTTTCTTCAGGCTCAGCTGTTGTGCCGGCTGTGGCGCCATCAGATTCCGAGGTTCCGCTATTGCTTCCTGCAGTTGCATCCGGAACGGGTGCAGGTGTAGGAGTGGGAACTACAACCGGTGTAGGGGTGTTATCCTGGTACACGGGTCTTTGTACTGGCCTGCGGGCCGGTGCTCTTCTTGCTACCGGCGCTGCATATGCTTTTGGCTGCGGTGCTGGCGCTTCCTCTATTACAGCGGGTGCTGCCGCAACCGCGGAAGTATCACTATTCAAACTGTTCTGGTACATCTGGTCGTTCAGGAGCACCATATCTCTTTTGGGTTCTTCTTTGTTGCTGCTGCAGGCTGTAAAAAACAGGGCAGTTGCAACTATTAAAGGGAGTAATATTTTTTTCATCTTTCTGTTTTTTAGTGGTTAGTAAATCAGTTGCATATAAGACCATTGACTGTTATCTATGTTTAACTCATAAATCACTACTAACCGTACTTTCTGTTTTTTATAACATATCAGAATTTGTTGCCAGTAGTGGTGATGGCATAAAAAAGCAGCGCTGGTATAGCGCTGTTTTTTACCTGTACGATTTATAAAACCATCTAAGGTTTCTGAGAACACCTGAGAATAATTTTTAAATATTTCGCTACGTCATCCAAATATTTTACTGTAGTCCATTGTGACATAAAAATACCTCCGACAAATCGTTTATGTCGGAGGCGATTAAGATGAGGCGTTCGATCCTTCATACTTTGACATGCTCAGCATGACTAGTGGAATGTCAGCCTGAGCTTGGCGAAGGCGTTGTTCAGAAAAAGTTTAATTGTGTGACATATTTGCCAGTTATTTTTTCAGCACCGTTTCAAATAATTTAAAAATTCGTTTGTATTCATCGGTCCAGCTGCTTGGCTCAATGAAACCGTGATCCTCCATGGGATAGCCTGCCAGTTCCCAGTTGTCTTTATGCAGTTCTATTAAGCGCTGCGATAATTTAACGGCATCCTGGAAATGTACGTTTACATCTACCATACCATGGCAGATGAGCAGGTTGCCTTTTAAGCCTTCAGCAAAATAATATGGCGAGCTTCTGCGGTAGGCCAGGCTATCGGTAAAGGGTTCATTCAAAATGTTGGACGTGTAGCCGTGGTTATAATTTGCCCAGTCTGTTACCGGCCTTAAAGCAGCTCCTGCTGCAAATACATCGGGACTGGTAAACATGCCCATCAAAGTAATAAAACCGCCGTATGATCCGCCATACACACCGATGCGGTTTTTATCTACACCAAAATTTTTAACCAGGTAGGCTGCAGCATCTTCATTGTCGGTAAGGTCTTTACCACCCATATGCCGGTAGATGCCGGTGCGCCAATCCCGGCCGTAGCCGGCACTTCCACGATAATCAATGTCCATTACGTAATAGCCTGCATCTGCCAGCAGGTTATGAAACATGTATTCCCTGAAATAACTGCTCCACCACTTGTGTGCATTTTGCAGGTAGCCGGCACCGTGTACAAATATTACTGCGGGTTTGTGTGGGTCTGGCGTGGTTGGTTTATAGATCCTGGCGTATACATCGGCGCCATCCCTTGCCTTAAAGCTGGTAACTTCCGGGTCTCTCCAGGCATAACTGCGGAATTCGGGGCTTTGCGCTTTACCAGTTACCTGCATGGCGGTTTTGGAAGCAGCGGCATCCTGCAGGTATAATTCTGTAGGCTTATTGGAGTAGGAGTAGAGGATAGCCATTGTTTTTTCATCAGGTGATAAAAAAACTACGTTGCTTCCTTCCATCTTTGTGAGGCGTTCGGCTTTACCCCCGGCAACGGGTAAACGATAAAAATGTTTTTCACCCGGGTGCACTTCGTTGCTGGTATAGTGAAAATATTTTTTATCTGCAGAAAGGTCTGCGTCCTGTATTTCGTAATTACCGGAAGTGATGGCCTTCACCGTGCCGGTACGTGCATTCAATGAATAAATATGGCTGTAGCCGCTAGCCTCCGATTGAAACCAGGCGGTTTCATTATTTATCCAGCCGCGGTTATAAGAGCCAGGCCCTCCGATCCATGCTTCATCCCTTTGCCGGTTCATAGGTTTAAATTCGCCGGTGCCTGCATTCCAAACTGCCAGCCACCTGTCTTTATTATCTTTAGAACGGATGTCTGTCAAAAGGTAATTCCCATCCGGGCTCCAGATAGCGCTTGCAAAATCAACGCTACGATTAGCCGCTTTTTTTGTACGCTCTGCCAGTTGTGCGGGATAATCTTTCACATAATCCGGCAGGTCTTTAATGCCGGGCAAGCTGTCGGCTGATAAAGTATACAGGCTATCATTCTGCCGGTCGTACACGAACAGTTCTGAACTGCCTTGCAGTTCGCCCACTTTAGTGCGGGCCGGTATGTCAGTAGTGAAACCGGATTCTGTAACATAGCTGGGCACGATGGTTCCCTTGTTGCCTTGTGCAGATTTAAACAGGCGATAGCTGATGAAACGCCCATCGTAGCTGATGTCCAGGTTCTGCAAAAATTTATCGCCGATCCCTATCTGCCTTAGTTCTTTTTCTTTTGGTAAGGCTTTGGCATATGCTTCCCGGGCATCCTTTGCTTCCTTCCTGTCTCGCAATACTTCGAAATAAGCCAACTGATCGTTGCGCAGCCATTTTTCCTGTTCATTGTCGCTATCGCTTTTTTCCTTGTTGTTTTTATTACCTGCGCTGCCAGTCTGTATACGGGTGAGCTGGGTTGTTTGACCGGTACCAATATCCCATGCATACAAATTCTGGCTGCGGGTGTACACAATCTTGCTATCGTTAAAAGAAAACTGCGGGCTGTATTCTGTTTCTGTTGTTTCAACAATACGCATGGTTTTGCCGGTGGCGATATTGGTATAAAAAATATCACCATCGGTTGCATACACATAGGCGTTCCGTTTTGCATTGTATACCCTGCGGTTGGCTGCACGCATCTCTTGTCGCTGCTGATAGGTAGCTTTTACCGGCGTGCGGTTATCTTTCGTGATGTAATACAAGGAATCGCCTGGTGCATTTTCAGGGTTCCAGTTAAAATAAAGGTATTTGCTATCTGGCGACCAGCCCACGTTACCGGGGGAGCTACCCATCCATTTAGGATCCCGCATTATTTTTTCAACCGTTAAATTGCCTAGGCTGTTTTGGGCAAAGGCCGTGGAACTGGTACATAACAATAAGAACCATAGAAATCTGATCATGTGTGTGATTTTTTTTTGCGCTGTAAATATATTTAATCATCGGGCTGCAGGCACAGCTTTTATTTAAGTGGAGAAAAAAATCCTAACTTTCGCTAAAAATAAAAATATGCATTTTATAAAATTGAGTAAGGTCGTTTTACCTATGCTGGTACTATTCATCTCCTGCAGGGAGCAGAAAAAAGATACCACGGCAGAGACGGTTACTACAGCAGACAGCAGCAAGACCCAATGGTTTGCACAGAGTAATATTTACGAAGTGAACCTTAGGCAATATACAAAAGAAGGTACCATTAATGCTTTTGCAAAAAGTCTTCCCCGCCTAAAGGAAATGGGCGTTGAAATTTTATGGTTCATGCCAATTACACCCATCGGCCTCGAAGGAAGAAAGGAAACTGAAAAAGATATGGGAAGTTATTATGCGGTGCGTAACTATACTGCCTTTAACGAAGATTATGGCAGAATGGAAGATTGGAAGGCTTTTGTGCAACAAGCACACGGTATGGGTTTTAAGGTGATAACAGACTGGGTGGCCAACCATTCTTCCCCCGATAATCATTGGGTAACATCACATCCTGATTTTTATGCGAAGGATAGTGCCGGGAAAATGATAGCGCCTTTTGACTGGACGGACGTGAGGAAACTGAATTATGATAACCGTGAGTTAAGGGATAGCATGATTGCAGCAATGAAATTCTGGTTGCAGGAAACGAACATAGATGGTTTTCGGTGTGATGTTGCTGGTGAAGTGCCCGATGATTTCTGGAAAGATTGCCTCAGTCAGCTGAAGGCTTTGAACCCGGCTATTTTCATGCTGGCAGAAGGAGATAAGCCTGAACTGCACGCCGTTGGATTTAATGCTTCCTATGCCTGGAGCGATATGAGTGCTGTAGAAAAATTTTATAAAAAGGAATATACATTAGCGCAGGTTGATTCTGTCCTGAACCATAATTTCAGCATTTTTCCTGCTGATGCGGCCCGTATGTATTTTTCCACTAACCATGATGAGAACAGCTGGAATGGCACCGAGTTTGAAAAATTTGGGGATGCCTATAAAACAGTGGCAGTGTTCACCCAAACGATGAACCGTTCCATACCGTTAATCTATAGCGGACAGGAAGCGGCCAATAAAAAACGGTTGAAATTTTTTACCAGGGATCCTATTGCATGGGATACCACCTATACCATGGCCCCCTTTTATAAAACTTTGCTAGAGCTGCGCAAATCAACGCCGGCACTAGCATACAACGCTTCTTATAAGCGTACTGCAAGCAGCAATGACGCTGCAATATTTGCTTATCAGCGGGAGAAGGACGGCCGCAAGATATTGGTGTTGCTAAACATGAGCAAGGCACCGCAGCAATTTACCATTAGCGATAAAACGATAGATGGTGAACCGGTGAATGTGTTTACAGGTATGAAGGAAAAAGTCTCTTCGGCACAATTTTTCAATCTTCCTGCAGCGGGGTTTGTGCTGTATAATTATTAAAAGGCGACGTTGATTGGTGGGAATTTGGTTCCCACCGAATTGCGCAGAAGGGTAATGTCAGAAAGAGTTCGTTTCAAGTAATGTATTTTTCTGCGTTTTCTCTGCGAAGCTCAGCGAAAGTCTGCGAGATTTTTTTGTTTTCCTGCAGAAAACGCAGAATGCCTTATGCAGAGTTGAAAAAGTAAACAGATATTTTTTGCCGGTAAATAAAATAGTGTATTTTTAGCAAAGTGTACAACGTACACGTTAAACAATTATCAATCGACTGCTATGGCCCAAACCGAACCGCTTATTGCTGCGGATAATTTTATTAAGCCCAGGCTTAGTTTCAAACAAATTGTAAACATGAGCTTCGGGTTCTTCGGAATCCAGTTCGGTTTTGCATTGCAGAATGCCAATGTATCCAGGATATTTCAAACACTAGGTGCTGAAATAGACAATATAGGTTTCCTGTGGATAGCGGCGCCTGTTACGGGTTTGCTGGTACAACCTATTGTAGGCTACCTTAGTGATCGTACCTGGCATCCCTGGTGGGGCAGAAGGCGTCCCTTCTTTTTCATCGGCGCCGTATTGTCGGCTATTGCGTTATTCCTGATGCCACAGAGTAGTGTGCTTTGGATGGCCGCCACTTTGCTTTGGGTGCTGGATGCATCTATCAATATTTCAATGGAGCCGTTCAGGGCTTTTGTAGGTGATAAGTTACCATCATCGCAACGTACAACAGGGTTTGCAACACAAACATTTTTTATTGGACTGGGAGCAGTAATCGCTTCCCTGCTTCCTTATATATTTACGAACTGGTTGGGTTTTAGTAATACTGCCCCTGCAGGTATCATCAGCGATTCTGTAAAATATTCATTTTATATCGGCGCAGTAGTATTCCTGTTATCAGTAATGTGGACGGTGTTTACAACAAAAGAGTTTCCACCAGAGGATATGGATACCTGGGCAAAGGAGAAACTAAGAACCAAAGGTGTTTTCAACGGGCTGAAAGAAATATCGCTGGGTATTTTTAAAATGCCGAAAACGATGATGCAGTTGGCGGTTGTTCAGTTCTTTACCTGGCTGGCATTTTTTGCCATGTGGATATATACTACTTCCGGTGTTGCCCAAAATACTTTTGGTTCTACTGATACTACTTCAAAAATTTACCAGGATGCAGGTGATTGGGTAGGCGTAATGTTTATGGTGTACAATGGCGTATCTGCCATTACCGCATTTATGTTACCAATGCTGGCAAAAAAAATCAGTCGCCGTATGACGCACATGATTTGCCTGGTTATCGGTGGTATCGGTTTACTGTCAATGATTTTTATTGGCAGTAAAGAATTATTGTTGTTACCGATGATAGGTGTTGGGCTGGCCTGGTCTTCTACTTTAACGATGCCTTATGCAATTCTTGCCGGTGCTATTCCAGCAAATAAAATGGGATTTTACATGGGCGTATTCAATTTCTTTATCGTGATTCCGCAAATAGTAGCTGCAGCCATACTTGGATTTTTCCTTAAGTTATTTTTCCATGAAGAGGCTATCTACGCACTTGTAATCGGAGGTATCAGCATGATACTAGCCGGGCTGCTAAACTTTATTGTGCAGGATAAAGATGATGTCGCATTACTGGATCATTAAAAATATTTGTTATGAAAAAGCTGTTGCTTGTTATTTGGATTGTTTTTATTCATTGCCTCGCAGGCATTGCCCAAAGTACCGAAATAAAAAGTTATCCCACGCACTGGTTTACCGGTATGCAGTGGAACAAAGTGCAACTGATGTTGCATGCCAATCCTGGAAATATCGGCGCTTCCGGTTCTTCCGTAAAAATTGCTTATCCGGGCGTGAAGCTGGTAAAAATTGCTAAACCGGAAAACCCGCATTACCTTTTTGTAGATATTGAGATTGCTTCTACCGCAAAACCCGGCAAAATAAAAATTGACATTACTACTCCGGGCACAAGCAAGCCCACTACTATTTATTATGAATTGAAGGCGCACAAGACAGGTAACGGCAACAGTTATGCGCAGGGCGTAACATCTAAAGACCTGATGTATCTTATTATGCCAGATCGTTTCAGTAATGGCGACAAGGCAAATGACCAGGTGGCCGGGATGAAGGACCAGAGCCTGCGCCGGGATACGGTGTATAACCGCCACGGCGGCGACCTGCAGGGCATTGTAAATCACCTGGATTATCTTAAAGACCTGGGTGTAACGGCGCTTTGGCTGAACCCGGTGATAGAAAACGATATGCCGGATCGTACCGAACACGGGTATGCATTTACCGATCATTACCAGATAGATCCAAGGCTTGGTGGTAACAATGGGTATAAGACCATGGTAGATGCAGCACATGCCAAAGGAATAAAAGTAATACAGGATGCGGTGTACAACCATGTGGGACTTCAACACGTTACGGTACAGGATCTGCCGATGAAAAGCTGGCTGCACCAATGGGAAAATTATACCAACACCAGTTTTAAAGACCAAACTTTGTTTGATCCCTATTCCAGCAGGAAGGATAAAAAAATAATGGAAGATGGCTGGTTTACTAGCCAGATGCCAGACCTTAACCAATCCAATCCTTATGTTGCCAATTTCCTCATTCAACATGCCATCTGGACGGTGGAAGAATTTGGTATAGATGGCTGGAGGATTGATACCTATGCTTACAATGATTTGGAATTTATGAATCGCTGCAATGCTGCGCTGGAAAAGGATTTTCCCAAGATCACCCTCTTTGGCGAAACATGGGTGCATGGCGTACCGAACCAAAGTTATTTCTGCCAGAATAATTATAATATCCCATTCAAAAGCAACCTTCAGGCCGTTACAGATTTTCAAACCCTTTGGGGAATTACAGATGCTATGAACAAGGAATTCGGCTGGACGGATGGCGTAAATGTGTTGTACACTACGCTGGCGCAGGATTTTGTTTATAAAGATCCGATGCGAAACGTAATCTTCCTGGATAACCATGACATGGCCCGTTTCTTTTCTATAGTAGGAGAGAACATGGATAAATATAAGTCGGCACTAACGTGGTTGCTTACCTGCAGGGGAATACCGCAACTATATTATGGTGCTGAGATAGGCCTCACCGGTATTACCAGCCCCAACGATGGTTTTGTTCGCCAGGATTTTCCTGGAGGCTGGCCGGAAGATGCGGTGAATAAGTTCACATCATCTGGGCGATCACAAAAAGAAAATGAGATATGGGATCATATAGCCCGCCTTGCCCGTTTCCGTCAGGGCGCTTCTGCCATTACCAACGGTAAGATGATGCAGTTTGTACCGGAAGATGGTGTGTACGTTTATTTCAGATACAACAACAACCAAACAGTAATGGTGGTGATGAATACCAGTAAAACAGAAAAGGCTATTTCCTTAGACCGTTTTAGTGAACGCACTACCGGGTTTGGTAAGATGAAAGACATTCTTACCATGAAAACCCAGGACCTGGGTGCCATAAAATTGCCATCTTATCACAGCGCTGTTTATGAATTACTGAAATAAACAGCGGCAAGCGTTCAACATGAGAAAAATTTTGAACTAAAAAATATTTTTTATTGCCCAAAAGGAAAACTTTTTTTCTAATTACGGATTATTGTGTATAAATTACACTTTAAATTGCTTGTATATGAAAAAAGGATTACTTTTTTTGGTGGGTGCTATTTCCTTCTTGCCGTTATTCTCTCAATTATTATCATGGACACCAAATTTTCCCCAGGAGAGTACAACGCCGTTGACTATTACGGTAGATGCTACAAAGGGTAATAAAGGACTTGATTTTTATACACCTAATACGGATGTATATGTTCACACCGGTGTAATCACCAATAAGAGTACCAATGCCTCTGACTGGCGTTATGTAAAATTCAACCAAAATTTTAACACGCCGAATGCAGCGCTGAATGCAACCTACGTAGGTTCATTTCCGGTGCAGAAATGGCAGTTTACCATTTCTGGTGGCATCCGTGCATACTATGGCATTACTGATCCTACTGAATTCATACAAAGGATATCCATTCTCTTCAGGAATGGCAATGGTAGCCGTGTGCAACGCAATGCCGATGGTAGTGATATGTATATCCCGATCAGTGATGGCAGCCTGAAGGTGAAATTCACAGTCCCTTTTTACCAGCCGACCTATACGCCCATACCAGAAACTATTACTAAAAACCTGGGCGACAATATTGCATTAACGGCAGTGGCAAGCAGCAGTCCTGCTGCTACCACCATGAAAATTTATTTCAACGGTTCAGTAATACAAAATGCACCGGCTGCGGCAACTATTTCTGCCAATCCTGCCATTAGCACCTACGGTTCACAGGTAGTGGTGGCCGAAGCATTTGACGGAGTTAGTACGGTAAGAGATACTTTCCGGTTCTTTGTGCCGGGGCCAAATGTAATACAGGCGCTTCCTGCAGGAGTAAAAGAAGGGATAAATTATGAGGCAGACCAAACTGCAGCAACATTGGTTTTATATGCACCCGGTAAAACAAGGGTTTCCGTTATCGGCGACCTGCCCGGCAGTAACTGGAGCGAACAGTCAGCTTACCAAATGAAGAATACACCTGATGGAAACTACTGGTGGATGAGGGTGACCGGCCTTACGCCCGGCGTAGAATATGCCTATCAATATTATGTAGACGGCAGCCTGAAAGTGGGGGATCCTTATACCGAAAAAGTATTAGACCCTTACAATGACCAGTACATAGATGCTGCAACTTACCCTGCGTTGAAACCTTATCCCGTTGGTTTAACTACCGGAATGGTAAGTGTGTTAAGTACTAATGCACCAACTTATAACTGGCAAAGCAACAGCTATACCCGGCCTGATAAACGCAACCTGATGATCTACGAATTGCTGGTGAGGGATTACCTGGCAAAGCATGACTGGAAAACTTTGACCGATACACTTAATTACATAAAAAAGTTGGGTATTAACACGATTGAGTTATTGCCGTTCAATGAATTTGAAGGCAATATCAGTTGGGGCTATAATCCTGATTTTTATTTTGCACCGGATAAGTATTACGGGCCTAAAAAAGATTTGCAGGCGTTCATTGATAGCTGCCATAAAAGAGGCATTGCCGTAGTGATGGACATTGCGTTGAATCATTCTTTTGGATTGTCGCCCATGGTACAATTATATTGGGATGCTGCTAACAACCGCCCAGCAGCCAACAATCCATGGTATAACCCGGTACCAAAACATGCATTTAATGTTGGCTACGATTTTAACCACGAGAGTTTAGATACCCGCAGGTTTACCAGCAACGTGGTGGGGCATTGGCTGAATGAATACCGGATAGACGGTTTCCGTTTCGATTTGTCGAAAGGATTTACGCAAACACAAACCTGTGACGGGAACGGTGGTAACTGTGATGTGAATGGCTGGAGCAACCAGGACAACAGCAGGATCGCTATCTGGAAAAGGTACTACGATTCTGTACAAACAAAATCGTCTGGCGCTTATGTGATATTAGAACATTTTGCTGCTAATAGCGAAGAAATCGAATTGTCTAATTACGGTATGCTGCTATGGGGCAATATGAATCACAATTTTGCCGAAGCAGCAATGGGCTGGGTTGGCAATTCTAATATTGACGCTACCCTGCATGTATCCCGTGGATGGAGCAATCCATACCTGATAGGCTATATGGAAAGCCATGATGAAGAAAGGCTGATGTACAAAGTGCTACAGTCTGGTAATTCATCTGGTGGGTATAATACAAGGGATTCGGTAACGGCACTTAAAAGAATGGCACTGAGTGCCTCGTTCCTGCTAACCATGCCGGGCCCTAAAATGATTTGGCAATTTGGAGAAATGGGTTATGATTATCCTATCAATTATTGCCAGAACGGAACCGTGAATAGTGGTTGCCGCACAGATCCCAAACCCATTACATGGAATTACCTGCAACCTTCTGCCAATGCAGTTATTACAGAGCGTATTGCTTTATTCAATGTGTATAAAAAACTATTACAACTGCGCAACGATCCTTTGTATGCAGGCGCATTCACTACAGGGTTTATCAGCCGCAGCCTGGGTGGCGGTTTTAAATGGCTTACGCTGAATAGTGGTGGCGGTAAAGTTGTTGTGGTGGGCAATTTTGATGTAGTTCCACAAGGAGGTAATGTAACATTCCCCACATCTGGCACCTGGTTTGATTACCTGAATGCCCCGGCAACATTCTCTGCTACTGGCGGCTCGCAGTTCATTAACCTTCAACCCGGTGAGTTTCATGTGTACACCAGTTCTAACGTAGTGGTACCGGTTACCCTAATCAGTTTTACCGGAAGGAACCGTGTTACTCAAAACCAGTTGACCTGGGAAGTTGCCGCTGAACAGAACCTTGCCGGCTACGAACTGGAAAGGAGTTCGGATGGTATTCGTTTTGAATTTCTGGCCAGTATACCAGCTACGGGTAGTCGCTTTTATTATTTCAATGACAATGATATAAAAGATGCACCTGTTTATTTTTACAGGCTGAAGAAAGCTGATATAGATGGAAGGTTTAATTATAGTGATGTGGTGAAATTGAATGGCCTGCAAAAAGAGGTAAGCATTGTAGCGCAGCCAAATCCATTTATAGGTACGGCCAGCTTTAATATAAACAGCCCCGTAAGCCAGTCCGTGCATATCCGCCTGACTGACCTGTCTGGCAGAATACTCTTCAGCAGGAAAATTAATGTACTGGCTGGAGATAATATCATCAGTTTACCCGAAACAGGTAACTTGCCATCAGGCACTTTTATTATGAATGTGGAAGCTGCAGGTAAAACGATTAATACGAGAATTGTAAAACAAGGCAAATAAGATTAACCCTTATCTAATAACATGCAAAGCGAAGTTTTAATGGCCAGTGGGCAAAAAATAAAAACTTTTAAGGCTATACAGTCAGAAGTGCAAAGCATTAATAAAGTGGCGCTCTCTGTTGACTGTGTGATCTTTGGGTTCGACGAAAATAAGTTAAAGGTCTTGCTGATAAGGTCTGACCTTAAGAAATACCAGGGTAAGTGGTCATTACTGGGCGATCTGGTAATGCCAGATGAAGGCCTGGACACGGCGGCTTACCGCATCCTGAAACAACGAACGGGTTTGAGTGATGTGTACATGGAGCAAGTGCAAACCTTTGGCGATGTAGGCCGACATCCTGCCAGCAGGGTAGTAACGGTTGCTTATTGTTCGTTGATCAATATTCAGCACCATAAATTAAAAATCCTTGATAACGAGTTGCATTGGCACGATGTGGATAGTATTACAGAAATGGCTTTTGATCATAAGAAGATATTTGATATCAGTTATTGCCAGTTGCAAAAAAGGGTACGGGAACACCCGTTGGGCTTTAGTCTCTTGCCTGGCAAATTCTCACTAAGAGAATTGCAGAACCTATATGAGGCTATACTTAGCATCAAACTAGACAGGCGAAATTTCAGGAAGAAATTCTTTGCAATGGATTTTCTGGAGGACCTGGACGAGATAGAAACAGAAGTACCTCATCGCCCGGGAAAGCTTTATCGTTTTGATTACGAGAAGTATAAGAAAAGTACCAAGAAGTGGACAGGCATTGCTTTTTAAAGAAAAATTGCCCTTGTTAAACATTTAAAAGTTTTTATTAAAAAAAAGTTAATATAAAATCATTAATTCTGAATTTTTAATTTAAATTGTGTACAAAATACACATTCTTCAAAACTTAACGATTGCTATTATGAGAAAGATTCATTTTATACTCTTACGATTCCTCTGTGTATTCCTTATTTTAACTTTCGGGGCTGGTGCTGTTTTTGCGCAGAGTTCTGTTTCAGGAAAAGTAACGGATGCCAATGGTAACGGTATACCGGGGATAACGGTTACGGTTAAAGGCACTAGCACAGCTACGGCCACCAGTACAGATGGAACCTATTTTATTAATGTGCCGGCAGGAGCAAAAACGCTCGTTTTTTCCGGTTCAGGTTTTACCGAGAGGGAAGTTCCTGTAAGTGCACAGAGCAACTACAACATTTCGATGACCCCCGAAACAACAGGCCTTACAGAGGTTGTTGTGGTGGGTTATGGCACCGTTCGTAAGAAGGACCTTACCGGTGCAACTGCTACTGTTTCAGCCCGCGACTTCCAGAAAGGACAAGTGGCTACTCCAGAGCAATTGATATTGGGTAAAGTTGCCGGTGTAAACATTGTGTCTAACGGCGGTGCACCTGGTTCAGGTAGCACTATCAGGATCAGGGGTGGTACATCATTAAGTGCAGGCAACGATCCGCTGATCATCATCGATGGTGTTCAGTTGAGTGGTGGTGGCATTGCAGGTTCAGCAAATGCACTTGCGCTTATCAACCCAAATGATATTGAAACTTTTACCATTTTAAAAGACGCATCTTCTGCAGCCATCTACGGTTCAAGGGCATCAAATGGTGTAATCATTATTACCACCAAGAAGGGTAAGGGTGGTAAACCAAAGATCAATTTCAGCAGCAATGTCTCGGTTGGTTCGGTTTCTAAAAAGCTGGATGTATTATCTGCAGATGAATTCCGTAAATATGTTCGTGAAAATGGTACAGCAGCACAAATTGCGCAACTGGGCGTAGCAACTACCGACTGGCAGGATGCTATTTACCAGCGTGCATTGGGTACCGATAATAATATAAGTGTGAGCGGTACTTTTAAAGGTGCTGTAAAAATGCCTTATCGTTTTTCGGCTGGTTACTTTAACCAGGAAGGAATTTTAAGAACGGGTGAATTGAAGCGCTTTTCAGGGTCATTTAATGTAAGCCCCAGCTTCTTTAATGATCACCTTAAAGTTGACTTGAATGTGAAAGGAACCAATAGCCGCAGCCGTTTTGCCAATGAAGGTGCCATCGGCGCAGCAGTTAATTTTGATCCTACTCACCCTGTTCGTACCGGTTTTTTTAGGTATGGTGGTTATTATGAGTGGCTTGATTCTGACCCAGGCAGCCTGACAGGTTTAAAGGCCTTAGCTCCATCTAACCCCGTGGGTTTACTGGAAGGTAGAGATGATCGCAGCAATGTGAACCGCAGCATTGGTAACCTGGTGGTGGATTATAAATTTCATTTTTTGCCAGACCTTAAGATCAATGCAAACGTAGGTTACGACATTGCCAAGGGTACTGGGGATATCATTGTTAGTGACCAGACAAGAGCCGGCTACTTAAGAGCTGCTGATGCAAACGGTACCATTAAAAGTGGTGGGAACAATGAGTATAAGCAAACTATTGAAAATACTTTCCTTGAAACCTACCTTGCATATAGCAAGGACTTAGGTAAGAACCATGTGGACGCAACTGCGGGTTATGGTTATTATGATAATCTTTCTACTAATTATTTCTATGCTGATTACTTTCTTGATGGAACTAAGGTGGTAAACTCAGATCCGAATTTTGCTTTTGATGAACCAAGGAACAGGCTCATCTCTTATTACGGCCGTTTGAATTATGGTTATAATAGTAAGTACCTTATCACACTGAATGTGCGTAGAGACGGAAGCAGCAGGCTTAATCCTGATAATCGTTGGTTGAACTATTACTCCGGTGCATTGGCATGGCGCATCAGCGATGAAGCTTTTCTGAAAAACAGCAAAACTATTTCTGAGCTGAAATTGCGTGGAGGTTATGGTATCACTGGTCAGCAGGATGGAATCAGCAATTACTCTTACCTGGCTAATTACGGTTTTAGTAACAACACAGCGCAATACCAGTTTGGAAATACTTTTTACAATTTATACAGGCCAACGGCTTACAATGCTAACTTAACATGGGAGCAAACAGCCACTTCAAATATTGCTTTGGACTACGGTTTGTTTAATAACAGGATTACCGGTAGTGTAGACTTTTACCTAAAAGAAACCAAGGATCTTTTAAACACCGTAAATCAGTCTGCAGGAACCAATTTTGCACCAATCATTCTTTCTAACGTAGGTAATATGGAGAATAAAGGTGTTGAGTTTACCATGAACACTGATATCGTTCGTAAAAAAGACCTGAACATTGAATTTGGTTACAACGTTACCTACAACCGTAACCGCATTACCAAATTAACTTTCACTGAAGATCCTGATTATGAAGGACAGCGTTTTGGTGGACGTAGCGGCGGTACCGGTGGTACTATCCTTATCAACTCTGTTGGTTACCAAAGGGGTGCTTTCTACGTATTTAAGCAAGTGTACGACCAAAGCGGTAAACCAATTGACAATTTGTTTGAAGACCTTAACAGGGATGGCGTTATTAACGACAAAGACCTGTACAGGTATAAAAGCATAAACCCGGATGTATTCCTTGGTTTTAATGGTAACGTTTCCTATAAACAATTTAATATCGGGTTTATAGCAAGGGCAAGTTTAGGCAACTATATGTACAACAACGTGGCTTCTGCTACCGGTGCCCAACGTAATATCTTAAACCCATTAGGCTTCCTTAGCAACGGTTCCAGCAATTTACTGGAAACCGGTTTTAAAGGAGAGGGCGATCGTTATTTCAATTCTGATTATTATGTGCAGAATGCATCTTTCTTCCGCATGGATAACATCAATATGGGGTATAATATAGGTAAAGTGTTTAACAATAAAGCCAACATGAGGGTTAGCCTGAATGCACAGAATGTATTCGTGATAACCAAGTACAAAGGTGCAGATCCTGAGAATATCGGCGGTATTGATAATAATTTTTATCCAAGACCAAGAACCTTTGTGGCAGGTGTAAACTTAGACTTCTAATTTTTGTTATAATAAAAGCAAATAATTTTTTATGAAAAATAATATATTCAAAATTGCAGTTTTCCTTGGGGTGCTAGGCACCACCACGGTATCCTGTAATAAAGATCTTAACCTTGCACCTACCAACGATGTAACGTCGGAGATAGTGTATGCTACGCCGTTGGGATACAAACAATCGCTTGCGAAAATTTACGGGTCAATGGCCTTAACCGGTAATACCGGCCCTGCTGGTGCTGCGGATGTTTTCTTTCCTGGTTCCGATGAAGGGCAGAATTCAGATTTCCTCCGTACCTTCTGGAAGGCACAGGAATTACCAACAGATGAGGCGGTTATTGCATGGGGTGATCCCGGCATTCCCGATTTTCATAACATGACCTGGTCTCCGGCCAATTTATTTCTGCATGGTGTTTACTACAAATCATTGTACCAGATTACAATCATCAATGAATTCCTTCGCCAGGCAACAGACGACAAGATCGCTTCGAGGGGAATTAGTGGCGCCGATGCGGATGCTATCAGGTCATACCGTCCTGAAGTTCGCTTCCTGCGTGCTTTCCAGTACTGGGTGCTGATGGATTTATTTGGTAATCCTCCGTTTGTAACGGAAGAAAGTGTAATTGGCGGACCAAATCCTCCACAAATTTCAAGAGCTGACCTGTTCAAGTATATTGAAACAGAATTGCTGGCGGTAGAGGGCACATTGCCTGCTGCTAAAACAAACGAATACGGCAGGGCTGATAAAGCCGCAGCACAGGCGCTGCTGGCCCGAATGTACCTGAATGCAGGTGTTTACACTAGTACGCCAAAATGGGCAGAAGCTGCAACCTATGCTAAGAAAGTCATAGATGCAGGGTACGGCCTGATGCCAAATTACCGCCACCTGATGCTGGCAGATAATAACCTGGCTAACCCTGAATTTATCTTCACCATCAATTATGACGGTGCTAAAACCCAGGGTTTTGGTGGTACTACTTTCCTGGTGCACGCATCAATAGGTGGCGATATGTCGGCAGCTAATTCAGGTGTTGATAATGGCTGGGGCGGTTTAAGAACTACCAAAGCATTCGTTAATAAATTTGCAGACCCAAGCGGCAATACAGATAAAAGACCGCAGTTTTTTACCAGTGGTCAGAGCCTGGAAATAACTAATATTTCCACTTTTAAAGATGGATATGCCATAACCAAATTCCGCAACCTTACCAAAACCGGCGGTGCTGCCAGCAATATTACTTTTGCTGATATTGATTTTCCTTTGTTCCGCTTGCCGGAGATGTACCTGATATATGCAGAAGCAGTTAAACGTGGTGGCACAGGCGATGCCAACCTTGCTGTAAATTATATTAACCTCATTCGTGCAAGGGCATACGGCAACAGCAGCGGTAGTATTGTGGCTACTGATCTTACACTTGATTTTGTGTTGGATGAGCGTGCAAGGGAATTGTATTGGGAAGGACACAGGCGTACGGATCTTATCAGGTACGGTCGGTTTGTTACTGCCGATTACTTATGGCCATGGAAGGGTGGTAATCCTTCTGGTACAGCAGTTAGTCCAATCAGGAGATTATACCCGATACCTTCTGCCGATATCAATGCTAACAGGAACCTGGTACAAAACCCGGGCTATTAATACCATTAAAAAAAAATAACGTTATGAAATATATTTTAAAATCGTTCTTATTGCTGGCTGCTACAGTTAGTTTATTCTCCTGCGAGAAAGACGAGAATCAGGTGGTATTTGAAGGTGGAACCGCCCCGGTACTCACTACGTCTGCAACCACTATTCCACTAAGTTTTATAAACCAGTCGCAAGCTGCCGTTAAAATTAGCTGGACAAATCCTGACTATCGTTTCACCACGGGCATCAGCTCCCAGGATGTTACCTACATATTGGAGATTGATACAACAGGAGCTAATTTTACCAATCCCAAAAAGCAAACACTCACCGTTGCCGGCGACCTGAGTAAAACTTTTATGCAGGGAGAGTTCAACGATTACCTGTTGAACCAACTTGAATTAAAGCCAGGGCAACCTCATAACATCGAGATCAGGGTTTCATCTGCATTGGCATTTAATGCAGGACTGCTTAGGTCGAATGTGTTGAAGTTCACTGTAACACCTTATGCTATTCCTCCAAAGGTTGATCCTCCAGGCACAGGTAAATTATTCATTACTGGTAGTGCTACACCAGCTAGCTGGCAGTGTGGCTGTGGTGAACCAGAATTGGGTAGTCAACGTTTTACCCAAGTGTCTCCAACCTTTTACACCATCACTATTAATTTAACAGGTGGTGGATCTTACCTGTTGTTGCCGCAATACGGTAGCTGGAGTGCCAAATTTGGCGGAGTAGCCCCCAATAATGCAAACAATGTAAATGGTGATGACTTCAGGGCTGGCGGGAATGATCTGTTAGCACCGGCAACAAGTGGCTCTTACAAGATAGATGTAGATTTTCAGCGTGGTAAGTTCACCGTTACCAAATTATAATATGTAGATACCGCTGTATTTACCAACAAAAATTATCGTAAGAATAAAAATAAATGTTATGAAAAAAATTATTAATCTTTTTGGAATGGCTGCTTTGCTGCTGGCTTTTAATAGCTGCGACAAGGTTGATGACCTGCCGGTATATAGGGCAGGAACTGCGCCCACGCTTAGTGCAAGCGCAGCAACGCTGGCTCCTGCACCTGCTGATTCAAATAAAGTGGTACTTACCATGAGCTGGACTTATCCCAATCATTCTACTGACAGTGCCAATATAAAGTACACAGTAGAAGTTGATTCAGCGGGCAAAAATTTTTCCAGTCCGTTAACAAGGGTAATTACTGATTCTTTGCACGCTGATTTTATTGCAAAAGACATCAACAACTTTTTACTTGGCAGGGGATATGCTTTTAATGTTCCTGTTAAAATGGAAGTACGTGTAACATCGTCGTATAAGAACAATAATGAAAGACTAGCTTCTAATATTGTTCCCGTTACCTACACCCCGTATAAAGTGCCGCCAAAAGTAGCTTTACCTGTTACAGGAAGATTGTTCCTGGTAGGAGATGCCTCACAGGGAGGCTGGAACAATCCGGTTCCGGTTCCAACACAGGAATTTGCCAGGTTAAATGAAACAACCTGGTCGGGCGTATTCAACATAAATGGAGGTAATTATTACCTGGTATTACCGGAAAACGGGAGCTGGGCTAATAAATTTGCTGTATCCAATAACCAACTTCCAGGCTTATCTGCCGGGGGGGATTTTGGGTTCAACCTGAATGATAATTTCCCAGCCCCTTCCAACGGTGGCTGGTACAGGATTACACTGGATTTTCAAACCGGAAAATTTTCGGTGAAACCTTTTACCAGCACCATGCCAAGCAACCTGTTCATTGTAGGTGATGCTACTACAGGAGGCTGGAATAACCCGGTTCCCGTTCCATCACAGCGATTCACCAGGTTAAATGCTTCGCAGTTCCAGCTCACATTGCCATTGAATGCAGGTAAAGAATATTTATTGTTACCTGTAAATGGTGATTGGAGCAACAAGTACGCCGTAGCCGATAAATCTAAAGCTGGTTTAAGCAACGGAGGTGAGTTTGGTTATAACCTTGGCGATAATTTCCCTGGCCCGGCCGTAGCAGGTAATTATAAGATACTGGTAGATTTTGCACCATTGGAAAATTACCCAACAGGTAAGTTCACTGTAACTAAAGTGCCATAACATTTAATTAAAAAACAAGAAAAGCCGCTTCAACTGAAACGGCTTTTCTTTTTTTAGTTTAATGCTGCTTGCTAATCCAGCACTCCATATTTACCATCCTGAAACTCCTGCATGGCTTCGTAAATTTCTTCTTTGGTATTCATTACAAAAGGGCCATAGCTTGCAATGGGTTCGTTAATTGGTTCACCACTTAATACCAGGAGCACAGCCTGCTCAGATGCGGAGATTGCAATATCTTCTCCGTCGTTGTTGAACAACACAAAACTATGTTCGGGTGCTGCTGTTCCGTTTACAATAACACTGCCGCTGATTACCAGTATGGCTGTGTTGTGATTGGCATCAACACTAAAATCAACCGTAGCTGTGTTGTTCAGTTTTATATCAAACAAATTTACCGGGCTATAAGTATTTGCCGGACCTTCAGTATTGTTAAATTGTCCGGCTATTACATTTACTATCCCTCCATCATGGGGAAGTTCCACTTTACCCATTTCGCTGGCTTTGATGGCCTGGTAATGGGCCGGTTCGCTTTTAAATTTTTTAGGCAGGTTCACCCATAACTGTACCATTTCAAACGGGCCACCTTTTTTAGAGAATGCTGCTTCGTGGTATTCTTTATGAAGAATGCCTGCGCCCGCCGTCATCCACTGCACATCTCCAGGATGTATGATCCCGCTGTTGCCGGTACTGTCGTGATGGGCAACACTGCCTTTATATGCAATGGTTACGGTTTCAAAACCCTTGTGTGGATGTACATCTACGCCTTTAACCGTTTCTGAAGGACCAAAATCATAAGCAGGATTAAAATCCAGCATCAGGAACGGGCTTATCCGCTGTTGAGCAGCAACACCCGGTATAAAATTAAATACCCTGAAACCATCACCCACCATTCCGGGCCGCGCCGGGCGGGGAGCTATTCTCTCAATTGTCTTTTTCATTTTTACTTCTTTTTTATACAACAAAATTACTGCGCCTTTTGTGCGAAGCCAATAATGTAGTTTAAGCTTACGGTTAAAACCGGTTATTTTTTCGATGGGCTATTCAGCAGTAAATGTGCAATAGTAACTTTTCCGGTCCTGGTAAGACTGATGTGTTTAGCTATTTGGTCAAATAATAGTTGTGTATTCATGCATGGTAACTATAAAACAAGGCAAACATCTTATAGCGATATACCATGCATAAAAAAAGCAGCCATTATAGCTGCTTTATTTCATGGCAATATGGTCGGTTAATTTTTGATAAAAGATAGTTTCTGTTCAGTGCCATTTTCAATTAATCGCAAATAATATATTCCTGCCGGAAGACTGCTAACTGCCACCGGAATATCTCCTGTTCCGGAAATATTCTTCTGGATTATATTTTGTCCTCTTGAATTAGTGACCACAAGTTGCGCTCCCTGCAAATTATCACTAGTCTTTAGGTGCAAAACATCGGCTACCGGGTTGGGGTAGATGCTCAGCGGTAGTTTACTGTTTATAACAACCAGTTTCTGATTGCTATAAGTTTTACGGTTGTCAACGTCTGTTTGCTCCAGTTTGTAATAATTATTACCCTTCAAAGGAATGGCATCTGTAAAAGTATAACTTGCTCCCTGCCCGTTAACAGATTTGCTGGCTACATACCCAATGCTGCTAAACTGAACGCCATCGCCGCTCCTAAGAATATTAAAACCCTGGTTATTAATTTCTACCGCCGTTTTCCATTGCAGTTTTACCATCCTGGCTGTTCCATCTTTAGTAGCATTAAATTCCAACCCGGTAACCGGTACTACAGAAATGTTGCGGCTGTATTGTAACATCCATTCGTACACGTTCAATCCATTTTCTTTGTAAGAAGGGTTGTAAGTAGTACTCCAGGCATCATGACCACCCGCATTGTAAATAGTTTTTTTTGCTAATGGGGTTGGCAAAACGGGAGCTGAATTGATATAATATACAAATCCGTCTGTATTTGTAACTGAAACCACGGGATCGAAACTATTGTGTGTAGCCCAAACTGGTAAATTTCCGGCGGCCATATTGTTTGCAGCCCCTACACTGGGGCCTGCTGCCCCGCATATGGGAACAATGCCAGCCAATCTGCTGGCACTTGCAAATGAGTAACCTGCATAATCCCAGATAGCACCACCACCCATACTAAGCCCGGTTAGATAAATACGGTTTATATCTACCGCATAATTTGCAATAGCATAATTAATAATGTTATCTATATCACCTACTCCGGGCCAGCCTACAAACTGAGGAGAGATCACTATAAAAGAATAGGTATTTCCATTAACGGTAAAGCTGGATGGAAAACTTCCTTCGTTCAACATTTTGGGCGGGCCGTTTTGTAAAACTCTCGGTAGGTCCGAGGTATTGCCCCATCCGAGTTCCCCTACGCCATGGATAAATAACAGCAGCGGATATTTATTTGTAGTTGGGCTGTAATTTGCAGGCAAACCTTCATAAAAGCCGTAGGTATTCGGCGTCATTGAAATGTACCTGGGTGTTTGAACTTGTGCAATAATGTTGGTGGAGATCAGCAGTATTAACAATAATACTGCTACATTTTTGAAGTTTTGGTAAAACATAAGAATCTTGCTTAAAATGATTAAATGTTTCCCCTGTGGTGTTTCAGGAGGCAAAAATAGTAATTCATATTAATTATTATAGTTTTATTATTAGAATTTATTCACATTCTATTATAATATTTCGGCACGGCTGATTAAATTGTTGCTTTTATTGTATTAGTATCTACAACAGTTTCAATAATTTCAGTTTTGCCAAACTTTCCAGTCGGCAACAAGTTCTTTTTTAGTGAGCAAGATTGCGATGGATAATGAAGAAGAGCGAATACAAATTGCGAAAAAACAACATTATAATGTTAATTATTGCTCATTAAAAAAGAATGAGCTGGGCTAACATCAATTTTACAGGCATTTTCAATGAAAGGGTAATAGCACAGTGTACAGCGTAAAATCACTTATCCCCGCTATCTCTTTAAAAATAATGGCATGCAGCATGCAAAAAATTATGGATATTTATACTGTTGTTTTAAATAAACCCAATGGCTAAAAAAATTACCTGGGGAATTATCGGCTGCGGCGATGTTACCGAACTTAAAAGCGGGCCAGCCTTTAACAAGGTTACAAACGCTACTTTGCTGGCTGTAATGCGCAGAAACCTTGAACTCGCCCATGATTATGCTTCCCGCCATGCCGTTTCTGAATTTTACAATGACGCCAATCGCATCATTCAACATCCATCCATCAATGCGGTTTACATTGCTACACCGCCAGATACCCACGAGGAGTACTGCCTTGCATGCCTGAAGGCTGGTAAAGATGTTTACGTAGAGAAGCCAATGGCACTGAATAGTTCCTCGGCAAAAAAAATGATGACGGCCGCTTCACGTTATAAACGAAAATTGGTGGTAGCGCATTACCGAAGGGCACAACCAAAATTTGTAAAAATAAAACAGTTGCTAGATGGTAACCATATTGGCAATGTGCTTTTTGTGAAGCTTGCATTCCGGCGCCAACTTTTATCCTCTAACGAACTGGAAAATCCGGCAAATGCATGGCGTATTGATCCTGAAAAATCGGGTGGTGGTCTTTTTCACGACCTGGCCCCGCACCAACTGGGATTGATGTATTACTTTTTTGGTGAAGCTGCTGCAGCTACTGGCTTTTCAGGCAACCGTTCGGGAGCTTACGAGGCAGATGACCTGGTGTGTGGTAATATTTTGTTTCAGTCGGGTGTGCAGTTTTCCGGCGACTGGTGTTTTTGCGCAGCACCGCAACAGGAAAAAGATTATTGTAAAATTTTCGGTAGCAAAGGCAGCATTGGCTTCAGCATATTTGGTGCGCAGGAAGTAGTGCTGCAAAAGCACGATGATATATCTGTTATGAATTTTGATGTTTTACCGCATGTGCAGCAACCTTTAATTGAGCAAACTGTGCAGTATTTTCTTGGTAAAAGAGACAACCCCTGTCCGCCGGAGGAAGGGGTTGCCATAATGAAATGGATGGATGCTTTTACCAGGAAAAGGAAATAATTTACCCGTTAGTTTTTTTATGGCGTTTAAGCGTAAGGTAATCCAGGAAGTAAATTACTTTTATTGAAAAATTACTTTCCTGCGACGTATGTAAAATCCTGTCAAGGTTTTTATAATACGAATCTCCTGTCAACTGGTTCGATACCAAACCGGCATTCTTCCAGCCAACGTTGATAAAACTTCCAAGGGCAAACTGCCAGGTATACACCATGTCTACATTAAAATAATTGCTGTTTCTGTTGGCATCAACACTTGGGGTTACTACTGTGCCCGTTTTACCATTATCGTCCAGTAAAAAATATTGTTGGTAATGTACTTTGCTCCAGTAATGCCTTACCCTTAAACTTAACCCCATTTTTATATTGAAGTTGTATTTAAAGTTGGCCGTATTCTCTACAGTAGTTCTTTTTCTAAGGCCTATATATACATCATCACCATCTTTGTAGGCAAAACCCAGATCGTTGCGTGCAATGGTCTTATTGGTAGATAGCGTAATAGTTAACCTATCATTAAAGCGGTACCTGTTTGAAAGGAAAAGGCTGGTTGTAGCGCCATCATATTGGTCTCTAACCAGGTAGTTTACATCAGCGCTGAATGAGTATTTTTTAGCCTGGTTACTATTAACATAAAAACCACCACGCTTATTTCCCGGGCTCTTAAAAACCCTGCCGTAAGTACGGGCTTCGTAAAAATCATTTCCCTCCGGATTTGCACCCAGCCTGATGCCGGTTTCCCATAGGTTTTTTAACTGGGTGTTGATGCGCAAGTATGCTTCCACTTCCTGGTATTTTCTCGGCTTAAATCTTTCTGTATAGTTAGCACCTAACGAAAAGCGAACGGAGTTATAAAATGATCTTGGTTTATTCAATTTATACCAGGTATTAAAGCCATAATTAAAGTAATTATTATTGGTAAAATACCCAAGGTCATTCGGCTGGTATTTTTCATCTGCCATTTGGTGATGCACTTCAAAATTAAACGGGCCCCTGAACTTGCCAAGATTTATTTCATACAATAACCCTGAGGAAGTATTAGTTAAATCGCCGCCGGAAAGGCGACTGTTGGCAACTTTACCCCACACATTCCAGTCTACTTTTTTATCATACAGGTCAAATAAAACGGCTGTAACATTTGCATCATAATCGTTGCCATTGCGAAGCACATTAGTATTGATAAGGGTTATACTGCTGTTGTTCTTCATCGTTTGGTCTAATACCACAATATTGTAATTGGTTAAAGGAGCTGTTTCCACCTGGTAGTTATCGCCATTTTCTTTCATGATAGTTGCAAACTGGGCCTTGGTAACAGCATTAAAAACCCCAATACCCAGGCCTCCAGCAGTGCGGCCACTCAGTTTGGTGGCATTCAGCAGCTTTGTTTCCGAAGGATTTTTTATTATAGTTTCGGTGCTGTCCACTACCTCGTAGGGCTTATACAAGTTGATGGGCCGGCCACCAACACGCCTGCTGTAAAACAAATTTCCTTTATTAAACAATTCGGTTCCTTCCGTAAAAAAAGAACGGTTCTCATTAAATTTTACTTCAAAGGGAGATAGGTTTAATACCTGGTTGTCGCTTTGTACCTGCCCAAAATCAGGTATCAAAGTCATATCCAAAGTAAACGCTTTACTAAGACCGTATTTTACATCCATACCACCATTTACAGAAGCATTTGTTTTAATGCCTCCGCCAGCTTGCGGAGTTCTGTTTGCGTAAGTAGAAAAGTAAGGCATGAACGAAAGACGTAAAGGGGATTTAATTTCAGTGATACCTGCCAGTATCCCCGCCTGGTTCATCGTGCCAAATTTATTCGGATCAATTGGATTCCAGCTTACCTGCCTGCCCGACCTGCTCCGCCTGCGAATAATATTAACTCCCCAATTTTGAACCGCATTCTTGCTAAAACGAAGTGCAGCGTAAGGAATGCGCATTTCGAAATACCAGCCGTTATTGGTAATATGTGTAGCTGTTTCATAAACGCTGCTCCAGCTATCATCTTCTCTACCCAAGGAGTACTTAGTATCGTACTGCTCGCCTAATGCGGTAACATAAAATCCTACACCGTTAATTTTATCCAGGTAACTATCAAATAAAATTCCTACAAAATCATTTATGCCTAATACATCTCTTCCCACCAATTCTGTTGCAATAGAATCCCTACCGTTTTCCCTGCAAAACCCGCCAACGTACACAGCATCGTCATCGTACAGCAGCCATGCTTCTGTTTTGTTTACATCGGTTTCTTTTCTGCCGAAGCTGGGCCGCATTTCGGTAAAATTTTCAAAGTGGCTGGCATGCTTCCATGCATCCTCATCAAGCTTTCCGTCTACCTTAACGGAAAGAGTGGTGCGTTTTGCAATAATAGTTCTGGTGCTATCCTGTGCATGTGCACAGGCAAATAGTAGTAGCACTACACAAGTGAATACAATGTTTTTCATGACAATTTTAATGGCTGTTATACTTGCTGCAAGTTGAAAGAAAACGCCCTAACCAAATAAGTGAAAATAGATGAAAGGGTATAAAAGCAGGATGAAAGCACTATATCCGTTACTGGATATTGTTATATGTACGAATATCTGTCATTGCTAAGCCGCCAAATGCTATCTGCTATACTAAACATTGTTTAGTAAGTTTGGCAAGACAACCATGTAATAATTTATTTTTACGCTATGTTATACGTTTATTTATTATTGATTACCGTTATTCTTTTGTTGGTTGTACTCTTGGTTACCATTTTGCGAAACCAGGCTCAGCGGGATGATTCCCAAGGCTGGAAACAATTATCGATTTCATTGCAACACCTGGAGCAAAAAATTAAAGACAACGATCTTGGATTGAAGCAGGAATTTACATCCAACAGAAAAGAAACAGCAGAAAGTGCAACGGCGCTAAGGACAGAATTAAATAATCAACTCGATAAATTTATCCAGACTTTTTCGGGACAGTTGTCAAGACTTACCACATCTAACGAAGAAAAGTGGCTGCTCTTCCAGGAAGATATCAGGAAAGGAAATAAAGAAAGCCGGGCAGAGCAAAAAGATAACCTGCAGGCCTTTCAACAAAATTTAAATGAAGCATTAAAAGATTACCGGGAGCGCCTCCGTGAAATGTTTGCGGAATTTGGTAAACAGCAGCAAGTGCATCACGAAGGCATTACAGCAAAGCTTGCAGACAGCAGGGCAACTTTGGAAAATTCGGTGAAATCATTGCAAGACAGCAATGCAGCCAAGTTAGAAGAGATGCGACAGACCGTAGACGAAAAATTGCAAAAAACTTTGGAGACAAGGCTTACGCAATCTTTTACACTAGTGAGTGAAAGATTGGAAACAGTACACAAGGGGCTGGGGGAGATGCAGCAACTAGCCATAGGCGTGGGTGACCTGAAGAAGGTGTTGAGCAATGTAAAAACAAGGGGTATGCTGGGCGAGATACAGTTAAGCAATATCCTGGAGCAGGTGTTTGCACCGGAACAATATGAAATAAATGTGATTACCAAAACCGGAACGGCCAATAGAGTTGAGTTTGCAATAAAAATTCCGCAGCAACAACAGGGCAATAAAATTTTGCTGATGCCGGTTGATTCAAAATTCCCCATGGAAGATTACTACAACCTGGTAGCAGCCTACGATGCAGGTGATGCTGCAGCAGCAGATGCTGCAGGAAGGGCATTGGAACAGGCCATCAAGAAAGCGGCTAAAGACATCCATGAAAAATACATCGATCCACCGGCTACTACAGAAATTGGATTATTGTTTCTTCCTGTAGAAGGATTGTATGCCGAAGCTGTTCGCCGCCCGGCGTTAATGGAAACGCTGCAGCGGGAATACCAGATCATCTTAACAGGACCCACCACTTTGTCTGCTATACTTAACACCATCTCTTTCGGTTACAAAACAATGGCATTGGAACAACGAAGTGGAGAAATAAAAAAGGTGCTGCAGGCGGTAAAAACAGAATTCAGGCTATTCTCCGATGTGTTGAATGCAGCCCAGAAAAAAATCATTAATGCACATGATGACATTGATAAACTGGTGGGAACCCGTACCCGTCAGATACAACGTAAATTGAAAGACCTGGAAGAATTACCCGCTGCTGATGCGGCCTTGCTCTTAGGTGATGGGCCGGACGATGCTGGTTGAATAGCATTGCTATAAAATAAAATAAGGAAGCTTTTGCTTCCTTATTTTATTGCCTTTGTACCTCGTTTAATGCGCCATAGTGCTATCCATCATGCGCATTTTGCTGCTATCTGTACCCATAGTTCCCGGCGCTCCCAGTTGCATCATTGCCATCATTTCCTCCATGTTAAAGAAACCCCAGTGGTCAACTATTTTTCCATCTTTCATCTGAATCAGGTCAACACTCTTGCTATCTATTTTATGATTTGCAGGCATACCCCATAACGCTTTGTTGGTGGTACCGGTCATATGAACGAGCGTAAATACATGGCTATCGTTTGCGGCATCCTGCACAACGTCCATCTTCAGGTTATCAATATCATTGTGTATACTGCCCAGCATTTGAATTAATTCCGGGCCTTTCAAATCGCCACCGTCGGGTGCGCCACCATGGTCCGTAGCGTCCTGCGCAACGTATTTGCTAATGACAGCCGTGTCGCCGGTTTCAATTGCATTCATTAAAGCACGATTGGCTTCCAGCATTGCTTTGTGATCGTTAGGAGCAGTAGTGCAACCAGCAATGCAGAGCATCGTAATTAAAATTGAGCCTGTGATAATTTGTTTCATGTTTGTAAGTTTTAGTGAAGTAAAGTTGGGTCTGTTTCATAAAAATATTAAACAGAAATTAAAAAGTGAAGTGATTTATCAACTTTAATGCACAACCGTTCCTCGCTAAAATAAAAAACCGGGCTCTAAAAGAGCCCGGTCAAAATTAAAAAGATCTCGCAGATGCTGCTGATCTTATTAATCTTAAGGGATAAACGATTGCTATTGTTTAACCAGTTTTACAATTTTGAATTCACCATTCACCTTACCAATCCTCAAATGATACACACCGGCAGGAATATTTTCGGTATTAAGTTGCAGGAACTGGTGCTGATCTATTTTTTTTGTAAGCAGAATTCTGCCTGCCATGTCTATTATCTCCAGCTTGTTGGCCCCGGAAAGATTACTGACATTAAGGATATGGCTAAACGGGTTTGGACCTACAACATAAGTCTCAGCAGACTGGTAATTAATCCGCCTGATGTTGGAGTAATTACTATTGCCATCAAAGTCTACAGAACGAATGCGGTAATAGTAAGCGCCAGCGGTGGT
>JBBSKH010000030.1:0-33001 GCA_038256495.1 Chitinophagales bacterium | reverse complement strand
TCGGGGCCAGATCGGCGCCATATCGGCCCAACCCTCCTTCTCCCTTCCCCGGGGGAAGGGAGCGGTGAACCAAGCCCCATCCTCCTTCTCCTTGCCCGGAGGGAAAGGAGCGGTACAGCATAACATTAACAAACATTTGTTCTTCCATTTCAGCGATCTGCTTCTACCCAACATTTAGTACTGAATCACCAAGGCTAAAACCAATCGCTTCGGTAGTTCTCCCCGCTGGCCAGCGGGGGAGTTAGAGGGGGCTTTTCTTCCTTCCTTACCTCCCCATCCACCCGCCATCAACGGTTAAAATTGTTCCATTCACATATGATGATGCATCGGAGGACAAGAATATATATGCCCCCGCAAGATCTTCGGGTTCGCCCCAACGGTTTGCGGGTATGCGTGCCAGTATGGCCGTATTCCTATCAGCATCCTGCCTTAACTGAGTGGTGTTATTGGTGGCTATATAACCAGGTGCCACTCCGTTTACGGTTACACCATGTGATGCCCACTCGTTGGCGAATGATTTTAGTAAAGACGCTATGGCGCCTTTGCTTGCTGCATAACCCGGTACATTTATGCCGCCCTGGAAACTTAGGAGTGAACAGGTAAATACAATTTTACCATACTGCTGTTCAACCATGCGTTTACCAATTTCCCTGGTGATAACAAATTGCGAATTAAGGTTGATATCAATAATAGCATCCCAATATTCGTCAGGGTGTTCCGCTACCGGTTTGCGCATAATGTGGCCGGCATTGTTTATAAGGATGTCTATCCGGGGATGATCAGCTTTTACTTTATCAAGAAACTGGTACACCGAATCCCGGTTTGAAAAATCGGCCTGGTACGGATGAAACTTTTTCCCTTCTGCTTCAACGGCCAATGCCACATCACTACCACTAGCAGGTAAACTGCTGCTAACGCCAATTATATCTGCACCCTGCTTTGCCATTTCAATTGCCAGCGTCATACCAATACCGCTGCTGCAACCTGTAACAAGTGCCAGTTTATTATCTAATCTGAAATTCAACATAACTTTTTTATTGCTGTTTATTTAATCTTAACAATGAGTATTAATACAACTCGATGGGTTTAGCAGTTATTGCTTACTAAATCTCTGCGTACTTACCCGTGCACCTTCAACCAGCACTTCTGCAATATACATGCCTTTTGTAAAAGCAGAAACATCTATACTTTGCGTAAGCGCATTTGTTTTTTGCGTTAGCAAAACCTTTCCATCTGCATTACTGATACGGATAATTGTGTTTGCAGAAAGACCTGAAAATGTTACCATATCTGCAACCGGGTTAGGATACAATTGAATTTTATTGTTTCCGCTTATTCTAACTATAACAATAGAACTATACTTAATATCACCGGCAATACTTATTATTTTCAGACGGTAATACACAATTCCTTTTGATGCCTCGGTATCTGTAAAGCTGTAAGCTAAACGGTTAGCACCATTCACCACTCCAATTGTTTTAAAAGTAATGCGGTCAGCGCTTTTTTCTATTTCGTATGCAGCAATACCAACTTCATTGGCAACCTGCCAGCTTACGTCAATACCCGTTACCTTTTGTGTTGCAGCTATGCTTTTGAGCTGCACAGGTACCACACCAGCTTTTTTAGCTACAATGAACGGAGAAAAATTGCTGAAATTATCAAAGGCAGTATTAGCTGTATTGTCACCCGTTCCACTTGCTGGCTGATAAATTGCTCCATCATATCTAGAAATACCCAGATCAGCATCACTGAGTGCACTAAAAGAAACGCCTTCCAATGCACTAACCCAATTTAACTGTACCTGGCAATCTCCTGTACCATTCACACGATCAACTGTCCAGACAGCATCTACCACATTTTCTTTTTCGGTAGTTGTAAACGGCGTACCAGACGGTGTACCGTCTGATGTTACTCCCTGGAATACGCTCACAGCATAATCCATCGTTGATGTTGGTGTAAGCATTACCGGTAAGTAATTAGATGGACTACCTACCGGGAACATCCTGGTGGTTACTGTAAGATCATCTATCCTAAGCACACCAACATTTGCCCCTGAGATTGCTGTTCTGATATATTTGGCAGCACTGAATGGCGCACCTGTTATAGCGCCATTGTTTAATATGCGCAAAGTATCCTGGGGCCTGATGGTTAATATACCCGAACCAAGGTTGAGGTTACCAGCCAACCTTATGTTGTAATTGGTAGTTACAGGTGCATTAACACTTAAACTACCCAATGTTATATTCGTACCAGCGGCTGTACTTATACCGAAAGGGCTGCTGGTAGCTGCATCAACAATATAATTTGTGCCAGAATGAAATGACTGTGTGCCGGTACTTATTACGCTTCCTGTGGCCGCATCAAAACCGGTAACATTAGCGGTTTGCAAGGTAGCAGTATCGGTAGTAAAACTAACTGGCACACCTGCTGCACTTGCTGTGGCGGGCTTTGATAAATATACTGTATTGGCACTGGTACCAAAACCTATAACATTTGTATTGGCCGGAATGCCCGCACCAGTTATGCTATAACCTGTAATGCCGGATGGCGCCGAATAAGTGATCAGGTATGATCCCGCAACTGTAGTGGCAGTTCCGGCAACTACGGTGGATGCCACCCTTGATGTAAAGGATGCAGCACCTGTTAACTGGCCGGATGTACCAAAATCAATGTCTCCCGCAATATTAATAGAACTGGTAACTGTAATGGTTTTATTCAAGGTTAGTGAACTATAATCTGCCACCACAAAATTGGGAATATCAATAGTACCTAATCCCGAAATGGTTTGCGGCACATTGCCCCCCATTACTAATGTGTTGGAGCCGGATGGAAAAGTAAATGTTCCGTTTACGGTAAGATTGCCAAGTACCGGTGTGTGGCCCGAAGTATGAGTGGTAAAGCTAGACCCATTATCAATGCTCAATGTGTCTATCCTGTAAATTGTACCATCAGCAATTAATGAAGCGCCGTTTTGTATAAATATGTTGGCGAAAGATTTTGTGTTTACCCAGGAAGAACTTGCATATAAAGTGGTTCCATCTAAGTAACTCCTGTTGGTTGCTTTTACATAAAAATTACTTCCCTGCTCAAAGTTTGCAAACTGGGTGGCTGCGCTGTTGCCAAACGGGCTACGCCCGGAAAAATAATGCAACGATGCACCCGTTTTAAATAACACACTCATATTGGCAGCACCATTAAATGGCGAAGCTGTAGTAGAGTCAGTAACAAAACAATTTGATCCTGCTTCAAACTGTAAACCGTTGGTTGTACGGGCGGTAATATAACTGGCCGTGTGCACAGTTGCGGAAAGCGGGCTTAGATAAAGATCGCCTGCAACTGAACCGGTAGCTATGGTAGGAACGGTGGGTAATCCCAATAATATACGAACGTCATAATTATACAACTCGCCACCAAGGGTAACTACACAACCACTCCCAATCACAAGATCATCCAAAGCGGTTCCATCACCTTGTATACTAATATTGGCAGACCCTGCACCGGAACGACCGAGTTGCACATTGGCATTATTTGTAAAAATAATTCTGCCGACCGTATCGCTGCTGCAGGTGGCATACACATGTCCGGTTGCCGGTGTGGCGCCCCCTATATTGCTACCATCAAATACCAATACATCCGTGTACTGTTCACCCGCTACTGAACGGGCATCGCCCAAACCATCGAGCTGCGTGTTCCAGTTGCTGTTAGAAGTAAAGCTGGCTGGGCCCACACCTCCTACCCAATAATAAGTGGTTTGGCTAAATGCTGCAATGCAAAAAAGCGACAAGATTAAAGTAGAAAATAAACGTTTCATAAATTATAGTTTGTTAGTAAAATAGAACTGAAAATATTTTTTACAATGTGGGTTTATTGTTTGATGAATGCTGTTTGGTAACTAAGGTTACCATCATTTATACGCAACGTGTACCAGCCTTTTTTTAAACGAGGTAAGTTATTCGTGAGTGCTTCGCTGATATTGCTGCTGGTAACCGTTACCGTAACACAGGAAACTCCCTGGCTATCTGCTATAACTGCCTGCAGGTTGTTTGCACCTGAAAACGGCAGCTGCACATTTAAACGATTTGTAACCGGGTTAGGAAATATCCTGAGCAAACTGCCGTCTTTAAAATTAAAGTCAACAACTATGATATGCGAATAATAGATGCTACCATCCTTACTCGTTTGTTTCAGCCTGTAATAATTCTTGCCGGTTAAGGGTGCCTTATCTACATACAAATATTTTTGTGTGCTACTGTTGTTGCCTGCTGCAGCTAAAACATGAACGGGGTAAAATTGATTACCATCAACCGATCGTTCTATTGTAAAGTTTTTAAGGTTGATCTCAGACGCTGTTTTCCAGTTAAGCGAAACATAGCTGGCGCCGGGGATAGCAGTAAAAGCGGTAAGCTGTAGTGGCACCACCACATTGTTTTCAGCGATACTGATTGTGCCAAAACGTATACTGTCATCCCGTAGGTCTGCAGCATTGTTCAAACTTCTGTATATACCCCATTTAGGACGGATAAAATTATTGCTAGGCCTGATGGTTCTGATATTGCTGCTGCTATAACTAAGTACGGTAACGCCATCGCTAACTCTTTTAATCTGCATGTTATAGGTGCCGTTAGGGCCGATGCTCAAAGTTTCGGTAGCTTCTACCCACACACCTGCAAATAGCGAAAGATTTACAATGGCCACCTTGCTGGTATTGTCGTGAATCAATTCCAGTTTATTGGGGTTGCCTTTGCGAACAGTTAGTGTAAAAATCGGATCCGACTCATCACCTCCCACGGCTTTCACCTGGTGAATATGTGTAAAGCTGGATGATGGCTGAAAGCCTATCGGCAAACGAAACTGCCATTTGTAAGTAACGGTTTCGCCAACGGTGCCAATTAAATTGGCGGGCGATTGGTCGTAGGTTTTTATTTCAACCCTTTGCCTGTCGAAATTGATACATCGGTCATTGTCTTCAGCAACATGGCTGTAAAATTCAAAGACAAATTTGTTCAGGGTTGCATCAAACACTTCTGCAATGTGCCTTCCAAAAGATGGGTGCGCACATTCCGGATTCTCCACGGCATTATAGCCCGGTGCCAGCACTCCGTTTATGAGTTCATAGGTATTGCCCGGCCCATCTGCATCTAAGGAAACCAACGATTGCGCCTGGGAAGGAACATGGCATACCAATACAAATAAGGCAGCCCATAATACAGACAAATTCAACGCCCCATTTCTGTTTTTTATTTTCACATCTTTCATAGTTTGTTGTTATAAAACGGGCTGCCAGGAATAATAAGTTGTAGGATATTCAACATTTAAAAGCGGGTGATCGTTTTTTTTAGATTACTTTAATTTTTTTCAGAAACGCAATAATGGCTTTGTTAATCTCGCTGTTCTTTTCTTTTTCAAATTTTCCATGCAGGCCGTCGGTAACAGTTATAAATTCTGTTTCAACGCCGGCGGCTTTAAGTTTTTTATAAAGGTCAACCGATTGCTGGTACGGCACCGTGGGGTCTGCATCTCCATGTACAATAAAAACCGGCGGGCTGTTTTTGTCCACATAATAAATGGGTGATACTGACTTTGCAAACTTTTCATCATCGGCATAAATACCCAGCCAGTTGCGGGCAGATTTACTTTTGATGACCTTACCATAGCCCCAGTCCCAAACATCTGAAATGCCATATTTATCGATGATGGCTACCACTTTCATATTATCAACACCGGGGCAATTGCAATCAAAGCGATGATCGTTGCCCAGCAACCCTCCCATCAACGCAAGGTGACCACCGGCGCTACCGCCCATTATCACGATCCTGTTCACATCAATGTTAAGTGCTTTGGCATTTTTAACCAGGTAAGCTATTGCACAACGGGTATCTTCAATTGCTGCAGGCGCAGTTGCCTGCCCCGTTAACCTGTACTCAATATTGGCTACTGCAAATCCTGCCTTAAAAAATGTATTGAATCCTGTTTGCGATTCTTTTACTCCTTTGTTCCAGCCACCACCATGAATGTTTATTACAACAGGCGTGGGTGCTTTGTCTTTTGATGGCAGGTAAATATCCATTTTACCTTCCCAATCTTTAGCGGTGGTATACACTACATTTAATTGTGATGTAAAACCACTGGGATACTCCACAACTTTGTACGTTGCATCAGCATCCTGTGCAACACAAAAATTTGTGCACATTGCAAACGCAATTATTAAGAACTTTTTCATGGTGATATTTATTAGTTGATTAAAACATTTATACAAATCAATTTTTTTGTTAACAAGGGCTAAAGTCCTTTGTTGTTTTACTTCCCCCCGTCCGAACGGCGTTCACCTTGCATGCTTTCACTTTTCACTATTGACCATTGACCATTGACCATTGACCATTAACTATTGACAATTCACAATTCACAATTCCCTTAATACCCCGGATTCTGTTCAATCACCAATTGTGTATTGGTATCAATTTCTCTTTGTGGAATAGGCAGCAATAATTTTGCATCTGTAACATTTCCCTGCAAAAACGCTAGTGTAGGTGTTGGTGCAGTATAGGTGCTGTAATGCGACAAATACTCGTAAGCAAAATGTGCTTTTAATATTTGTAATGGATCTATAGTGGTTAGGGTTGTTTTGTACCGCACTAAATCGAACCAGCGATGATTTTCAAATGCAAACTCTGCCCTGCGTTGATCTGCCAGTTCTTTTTCAAACTCAGCAATGGTAGCAAATGCACCAGAGATAGCACCAAGCCCTGCCCTTACTCTTATTTGGCTAATATACCCAACGCTTGAACCTGTGTTACCTTGCGCTTCTGCCAGCATTAACAATACATCGGCATACCTGATGATGGGCCAGTCACTTTCTCCATCATCTGTAATAACAACAGGAGTAAGGTATTTTTGAACGTAGAGAATTTCTTGTGGAGTGCCGGGCCTGTATCTTCCGATATTTACCGCTTTCCTTGCATCTGCTGCTGTGTAAAAAGAATCTATATTGCTCGTAGGCGTGTTCCATCCCCGTGGAGAACCATTGATTACGCCAACGCTGCCCAGCGGACCGAAATCATTACCAAAACTTGAACCCAGGCCAAAGCCGCCGGCTTTGTAACTAACCGTAAAAATGATTTCGTTGTTTAATTCGTTGGCAATGGAAAAAACACCTGCATAGGTAGCTTGCAGGCCATAACCGCTGTTGGTTACCACATCCTGCAGTTGGGCAATGGCTTCCGTCTTTTTGTTTTGCGTTAGGTACACTTTACCCAGCAATGCTTTCGCCGCCCATGATGTGGCTCTGCCTTTGTTTGCAGGAGCCACCTGGCTAAACTTCAAACTATTCATATAAGTAGCAGCCGTAGAAAGATCTGCAATAATCAATTTATAAATATCAGCAACAGCGGAGCGGTTCATTGTTTTGGATGCCGTTGGCGAAATTGGTGTATGCACCAGGAAAACACCGCCGAATAAACGCACCAAATTAAAATAATGATGGGCTCTAATGAACATTGCTTCGCCTGCATATTGTTTCCTGTTGGCGTCACTAATCGGAATAGTAATATTTGCCAGGCTGATGGCACCGGAAACGGGGTCATAACTGACGCCTAATTTTTGCAATACAATATTGCAATTGCGAATATTAAAATAAGTATCTAACCAATACCGATAAATAGCATCGTTTGTTGTTGCAGGAATAAATTCATCCAGATCACTCAGATCCCGGTTAAAAGAATTCGTACTGCCTGGAGAACCCATGTAGGAATTGTCTGAACGGAGTTCCGTAAACTGCCATTCCCGGTATAGCGGGTTCTGCAAACCATTGTAACAACCGGTGAGGCCGGCCTTCACTTCTTCGTTATTACTATAAAAAGTCCCGGTACTCAAATTGGATTCCGGGTACAGATCAATTATCTTTTTACAAGAGCTTAAAGCGAAGTAAAAAAATATAATTATATAATGTAGCTTTTTCATAACAAATCAATTTTTCAATTAAAAATTAAAATCAATACCAAACAGGTAAGTTTTCTGTACCGGGAAAGCGCCCCTCTGATAACCATCCACCAACGGTGTACTGTATGGTCCTGAAGTATTTCTTGCTTCTGGATTAAGCCCCCTGAAACTTGCGGCTTTATGAAAAAAAAGATTCTGGCCAGACAGGTAAATTCTCATTGAACTCAGCCTTGCTTTTTTGGCAAGCTTTTCGGGCAAGGTATAACCCAACAATATTTCTCTTAATGCATAGTAGGAAGCATCCTCTACTACATAATCTGTAAGCATCCAGTTATATCCCACGGTAGAATAGGGTGTTTTACCATCCCCCGGAAACATAGGACTTACCCACCTGTTAGTATTGTAATTTTTATTATAACGCTTTGTTTCATTGTAGTTGGCATCACCACCTATAACACTGCCACCTTGTACGCCCTGGAAAAAGAAACTAAGATCAAAATCTTTGAAAGTAAAATTGTTTGTTATACCCCAGATAAAATCGGGATAAGGATTACCTATTACCGTGCGATCGTTCACATCAAGAATTCCATTTCCATCAATATCAACAATTTTTAAGCCGCCGGGCACCAATGCATTTGGCAGGCTGGTGGTGAGTTTTGAGGCGGAAATATCTGCCGCTGACAGCCAAACACCATCTGTTTTATAACCAAAGAACTGAATGAGTGGGCCACCAACCCTGTTCAGGTATAGCTCCGTTCTTTCACCCTGGTTGAGCAGTAATTTTTCATCGCCAAGTGCTAATATTTTATTTTCATTGTGGGAAATATTAGCTGATGTTGTCCATTTGAAATTCTTTTTTCTGATGTTATTTGAAGTGATCTCAAACTCGATTCCATTATTTTGAACACTACCGATATTGTTTATGAAACTAGGCACACCGGTAAAACCGAGGGTTGCCTGTTGCAATAGTAATTGATCTGTTTTTGACCTGTACACATCCAGTGAAAATGAAATAGCACTTTTCTTAAGGGCTACATCAACGCCATAGTTTTGCTGGTTGGTCAACTCCCAGGTAATATCCGGGTTAGAAAGTACAGATCTTGAAATAGCTTGTCCGTTAGCTACTGATCCGCCGAAAGGATAATTGGAAGCATACAAGAGATCGGTAAATAAGTAATCGGTAATGTTATTATTACCGGTAGCACCGTAGCTAGCCCTGAATTTTAAATTACTTAACCAATTGACTCCTTGAAGAAATTCTTCCTTGCTGGCAACCCATCCTGCCGACACGGATGGAAAGTATCCCCATTTATTGCCAGGCCCGAAGTAAGAACTACCATCGGCCCTGAACGTACCATTTAACAGATACTTGTCTTTATAACTGTACAATACCCTGCCCAGGTAAGAAAGCAATCCCCTGCTCAATTTATTATTGAAAGTCTGGAGCGGATCCAGTGTAACAGTTCCGGTGTTTAATGTGGTAATATTATTACTGGCGAAATTAGTGCCGGTTGTTTGCTCATTCTTTATTTTAGTTTTTTGAGCGGTAAAGCCGGCAAGGAAATCGAAGGAATGATCTTTTATTTTTTTATTGTATGATAAAGTATTTTCAGACAGCAGATCTACAAACAAAGTATTTGTGTAAACACCTTTGTTAACATCCCCTGCCCTGTTAGAATTTGATTTGGCAAAATCTAACCCGGATGAATAACGAACAAAGGCACTGGCAAGGGTTTTAAAATCAAGCCCGGGAAGAATATTGAAAGTTAGGTCTCCCGATGTTAATGCACGGTAATCGTCGGATGTTATTTTCCTTGTTTCCAGCACCGATTTTGGTGATTGGTTGGAAGTAGGAAAGGGGTTACTTGTTGAGTTGGTTGCCCAATTGCTGCCATCAGGCATTATACCGGAATACACCCGCCCGTTAAACATATTCGCTTGTGCAAAATCACCCACCTGCACATTTGCATAATTAGCATCCTGCCGTATGAAGTTGATAAGAGATTGATCAACATAAACTGGTAAGAAAGACTGTAACCTGAAAAAATCGGTAAAACTGGTGGAAGGCCTTTCCCGCTTGATATAAGAGGGATTAAAATTGAATGATAATTTTACTTTTTTGCTTAATTGCGCATCAATTTTTGCCTTTGCCGTGTACCTTTCATATTCGCTATGGTACATCATTCCCTGGTCGTTCTGGTAGCCACCAGAAATGTAGTACCGCACTCCACTGTTACCGCCAGATACATTCATCTGCAGATTCTGAACATTAGCGCCACGGATTGCTTCCCGTTGCCAGTTTGTTCCTACGCCTCCCCTGTAATCTTTTTCAAAAATGTAAGCAGCCCTTTCATTAGTAGATGCAATTTGAGTTAATGTAGGAGGCGTTATACCGGGGTCCTGCAGTTTTAACGCTGCCTCATAAAAAAGCATGTTGGTGTACTCTGTTGTTGTCATCATGGGGTAAAGCTCATCAGCGTTTTTAAACCCGGTTGAGTACTTTACACCATATTTTGTTTTATTAGCCTTACCACTTTTTGTAGTAATAAGAATAATACCATTTGCACCACGTGAACCGTAAATAGCCGCAGAAGCAGCATCTTTTAGTACTTCTACTGAAGCCACATCCGCCATATTTACAAATGACAAACCTTCATACAAAGGGTGTCCATCTACCACTACCAGTGGTTCAGCTCCTGCGGATACGGAAGAAATTCCGCGGATTCTTACTTTAGGATCTGAACCTGCTTCAGATGAAATATTCTGAATTTGAACCCCGGCTATTTTTCCCTGCAATGCCTGGTCAAGACGTGAGTTGGCGGTTTCGTCTAACCGCTCGTTCTGATATTTTGAAACAGCACCCGTAACACTCGATTTTTTCTGCGTACCATAACCTATCACCACCACTTCATCTCCGGTAACTGCAGCAGGAGCAAGCGATACATTGATCGCTTTATCGTTTCCTATTACGACTGTTTTTGCGGAATAACCTACATAGGAAAAAACAAGGGTGGTTGTAGTAGCCGATACCTGTATGGAATAGTTACCATCTTTGTCGGTTGTTGCTCCACCTTTTTGATTGTTTGCCAATATATTTACACCTTGCAGGGCCTCGGTACCGTTGGGGCCGGTTACCTTACCCGTAATCGTTCTTTTTTGAGCAGCTACAACGCCATTTAAAAAGAGAAGGATCATCATTAAGCATTTAAACTTTTTCATGATAGATTATTTAAAGAATGTATTAATAAAGTAAATTAAGCCTTAGTCTCGGTCCTTTATCCCCACTAATTCGTTGCACAGCAGCAGCGCAATTGTTACACTTATAATGCCTGGCTGCTTCCATCAAAATTTCATAGCCTTCTTCAAAATCAAAAGTTTTTATCTGTTCGCCTTTCCACGCTGCATCCTGCAGCAGGTATGGTTTCAACACATTGATAGCCTGCTTAAGTGAATGGCCAGCCGGGGTGGTATAATTCCAAAAATCAAACTTCGTTTTTTCTGCCATGTTTGCAATTTTCATAAATGCTTCTATAACAAAAGTGGTGTAGTGTAAGGATGTGGTGCGCTGCATTTCAAGCGGAAAAAATCCTTCCTCATCCATTTGCTTATCCAGTCTGTCGGCAGCGTTGGCTACTATTTTTTTTGCCAGTTCATTGCTGTCTATGTACAATGCAATGGCCAGCCGCTGTGCATCATACCAGGCACCATGGTTGTTCTTTGCTTTCATTTCGTCGGTGCCTACTTTGCTTGTCTGCATCCAGTTCAAAAAAGCTGTCAACCATTCTTTCATGCCTTGCTCATCTGCCGGCTTCCAGTCTTTAGATGGCTGAATAAGCCCAATGCCATCTATCATCTTCACCAGGTGACGGGTATCAATCATACCAGCTCCCCTGCCAACGGTTACTCCTTTTATGGCCTGCCCATAATTTAAATTGGGATTCATCCGGGTAGCCGTATCAAGGAACCAAACCTTCAGCAGCTTTGCAGCATGTGCTGCATAACTGTTATCACCAGAAAAATAATAAGCAAGCCCAAGCGTGTACACAGCTTCACAAAGTTTAGGCAGGTATTCTTTGTCCTTGTAATCCTTCACTTCAGGGTTTGTTTGCCCATCCTTGCGTATGTAAGGCAAGCCATCTGCCTTGGTTGGATCGGGCCAGTGGTATGGCGCCAGGCTCATATAATCATGCTTATCGCCGCTTGGTGGATTATTTAATTTTTCCATCACACTCACAGGGCCAAAGTTCATGGCCTTATCAGCATCCTTTAGCAATTGCTTGTAAGAACGAGATAAGCTTTTGTCATTATTATCCAGCGCAGCTTTACGATCCTGCAGTATTTTTCCATCCAGCGTATAAAATGCGGTCTTGCCTTTTTGCGCTATTGTTTGCTTGCCGGCACTGCAGGATAAGCCCGTCAACAATAAAAATGCAACTGCTATTTTCATATTCAAAAATTATTTTACTACTTGAATTAATGTTTTTAAATCCACGCCAATACCCGTCACCACTACTGCGTATACTCCAGATGTTAGTCCGGGAATCAGCACATTTGCATTTGCAAAACCATTATTGATCAACAGGTTTCTTTTGGCCATAAACCTGCCGCTCATATCATATACAACAATGTCTGCCAGGGCTGATTGAGTAGCATATACTCTTACAGTAATTGATCCGCTGGTATTCAGGAAAGCAAAAAGCTGCTGCCTGTCTAAACCGGAAGCTGGCAAAATGGTAAGCCTGCCACTTGTAAAGGATATGTTGTAATTGCCAGACGCTGCACCTGCTGGTGTTAGCGAATAATAACCGGGTGATGAAGCAGCAGTAGCCGTAGTGATGATGGAAGGGGGAGTCGTTAAATTTGCTACCGTTTCTCCCAACACAAAACCCGTATACACGATGTTGAAAACCGGGTTGGCCTGCCCGGCTGTTTTAGTGGTATCGGTAACCCGTATGGTAAGGTTTGCTTTGTTAACCGTTAATGTGCGGACCACATTTGGTGCAGCAAAATAACCATCATTACCAACCTGCATAGCAGTAATGGTAGTGGTTCCGGCACCAGTGATGTGAATCGTATTTCCCGTAACAGTAGCTACTGAAGTGTTGCTGCTGATATAGGTTATAGGTATGGTAGTATTGGTGCTGGTAGCGCCCGTACTGAAATCGGCAGCACCATATGTTTTAACAGCCGGTGCAGCAAAAGTGATGGTTTGATTTTGCTTAGGCAGAATGGTTAACGTACCATTTACAAAACTGATATTGTAGTTATTTGAAGTTGCACCGTTTACAGTAATAGGATAATTGCCTGGTACTGATGCGGTAACTGCAGTTGTTGTTAAGATGGCAGGCGTAAGCAACGCAGCCGCTGTTTGTGCATACACAAAACCTGTGTACGTTGCCGTTAGTATGGGATTTGCCAGGCCTTCAAATTTCGTTTTGTTATCAGCTTTAATTTCAAGATTTGCTTTTAATATGGTAAGCGGTTGCATAATGCTTGCTGCAGGATAAAAACCATCCGTAGCCTGCGATGCAGTAATGACCGTATTACCAGCACCGGTTATGTGAATATTATTTCCAACTATGGTAGCAACTGCTGTATTGCTGCTGCTATACACAATTGGTTGTGCAGTATTTAAACTGGTAGCTCCGCCGTTAAAATCTGCATCGCCATATGTCCGGTCTGCCAGTGCATTAAATACAAAGGGATCTGCCTGCGGAATAGTACCGGCACTAAACGAACCGAATGTTGTAACTGATGCTGAAGCGTTGTTGGCAGTATTATTACCCGGGCCTAATGGCACAGACCATGTGGCACCATCATTTGCAATTACACCAATATCAGTATCTGGTAAAGTAGAAAAAGTAGAGCCCTCCAAAGCGGCATCCCAATTTAACTGAATGTCGGCCGTTGTTGTACCGCTGGTACGCTTTATCTGCCACACGGCATTTACTACCGTTTGTTTTTGCAAAGCAGTAAAAGGCGTTCCGTTAATCAGGCCATCAGCCGTCATACCAATAAATACACTTGTACTAAAGTTGGCCGCTGCTGTTGGCGTAATGGTATAAGGCAAATAATAATTAGGCGTACCCACCGGTATTAGCCTGCTACCAGAAACGTTGTCTATTTGCACCAGCGATTGTGTTGCACTTGCCACATTGAAGCCGGTGGCGATATAATTAGCAGCACCAAAACTTCCTGTTAAAGTAGCAGCATTCATAAGGTGCAGCGTATCGGATGGTCGCAAAGTAAACTTACCTGCCAGCGTCATGTTATTGCTGATGGCAAGACTGCTGTTGGTGGTTACATCGGCATTTACAATTACCGAAGCCGCCGGCAAAGTATTGGCAGCAGGAACGGTATTAACGCCAAAAGGCGTTATCGTTGCTGCATCAAAAATATAATTCAATCCATCCTGAAAAGTTTGAGAACCCGTAACTGCAACAGAACCTGTTGCACTACCTAAACCTCCAGTATTTGCAGTTTGCAAAGTAGCACCGGCCGTGCTGATGCTAAGCGCCACCGCAGTTGCCGTGGCCGTGGCAGGTTGAGAAATATAGATACTGTCTTCGGTTGAAGAAAGATCAACAATAACAGTATTGGCCGGAAGACCTGCCCCTGAAATAGTAAAGCCTCTTACATTTCCTGTGAAGCCCATGTTACCTGTAATAAGGTAAGAACCACTCGTTAAATTCCCCGTTCCGGCAGCAGCAGTTGTTGCAGCTTTTGCAGTAAAGGCTGCGGTACCGGTTAATTGCTTATCGGTAAAATTTATTTTACCAATAATGGAAGCATTTGTTTCCAGTGCTATGTTATTAGATAATGTAACAGATGACCTGTCTGAAACAATGATAGCAGGCACACTGATGGTACCTGTACCGGATACAAGTTGGGGCATATTGCCTGCTAATATAAGTTCGTTACTGGTACCTGCATCTGCCGTTAGGCTACCGTTAACCGTTAGGTTACCCATGATGGCCGTTTGGCCAGAAGTATGTGTCTTAAATGTACATCCCGTATTTACTGTAAGGTTGTTAATGCGGTATATCGGACCATCAGCCGTAAGCGTTGCATTGTTTTCTACGATGATGTTACCAAAGCTTTTATTATTAAAGAAAGAACCGAAGCCCGAAGTTGGGTTATCTGCCCGGTGATGCCATACACTACCTGGCCTGAAGTCGATGGCTGAAAAGCCGGATGTACTGCCCATTGGGCTGTATCCACCTTGATAATATAACTGGGCGCCATCCTCAAACACTACCCATTTCTCTGAAGACTGCGATGAATTTCCAAAAGCGTAAGAGCTAGAGCCAGAAGTAATATTGGTAGTAAACGATGATCCGCTTTTAAAAACAAATGTTCCTGCGGTACCGGAAGTGCTGTTCTCAAAACGCATTTGCTGACTTGTGATGATCGATAACACTCCACTCACCCTACATGCATCTACGGTAGTTTGCAAAGTGAACCTGATGCTGCCGGCAGGCGAGTTAATAAAGAGAGAAGAGCCTGCTTCAATGATAAAATCCTCGCCAGCTTCGCCTGCAAGCGTAAGGGTACTCGTACCTCCAGTAGGCCTGCGGAGGGTCACGTTCACATTATTTACAAACTTCACCTGTGCGCAGGTAATACCAGCACTAGCCAGTACAATAGCGGCACCCGTAGCAGGAGTACTTCCTCCCAGGTTGGTTCCGTCAAATATTAATATATCGGTGGCGCCACTTGATGATGGCCTTGAACTGCCCAGCCCGCCAAGGTCGGTATTCCAGTTAGAGCCAGTATTAATACCTGTTGTACCGGCAGTGCCGCCCACCCAATAATAAGTGGTTTGCCCGAAACCAATTCCAGCTATTAAAACAAGCAAGAAGGTAAATAAAACTTTTTTCATGAGCTTATGTTTTAGTTTTTTCAGTTTTTTCTTTTTTCGAACCGAGGCTGCTTCCTTATCAAAATTTATCGGGCAGTCATCCGTGCTTTATTTTTCGATACAATAAACATTACACAAAGCCATGCAATGGGCACCACCAGGGCTGCCATCACAAAAAATGATGTGTAGCTGGTTTTGGTAAGCACAGGCACCAGCCAGGTAACTATCAACGTGCCGGCCACCGCAGATGTTCCGCTCATGCCAGCTACTGTACCAACATTTTTTCCGTGGAAATAATCAGATGGTAATGTTTGCAGGTTGTTGATGAGGAACTGGAAACCAAATAAGGTTGAACTTATCAATGCGATTGTTACGCCGGGCATATTTTTCATCTGGTCAAGGTAAATGGCAATAAGCACCAACGATACTAACATGATGATACTGCCAATAGTAATAGCATGTTTTCTTGCGGTGGATGCAGCAACACCTCTTTTTATTTGATACGATGAAAAGAATCCGCCTGCCAGCCCACCAATGGCAGCAAATAAAAATGGTACCCATGCAAATGCACCTACTTCCTTTATATCGAATCCAAAATTTTCTTTCAGGAAAAATGGCAGCCAGGTTACAAACATCCACCAAACAGGGTCAATAAAAAACCTCGAAGATATAATGCCCCAGGTATTCCTGAATTGAAGCAACTGCTTCCAGCTATATACTTCGGTAGCAATGGGCGCAGTGGCTTTGTTGCTGGCCGACTGTAAAATATATTGCTGTTCTTCCTTAGTTATCCAGGGATGCTTGTCAGGAGTATTTTTGTTGATGATCAACCATGGAATTACCCAAAGCAAACCGAGAATGCCAATGCCAACAAAAGTCATTTGCCAACCAAAGGCAACGTACACATAAGCAATAAAGGGCGCTGCTACTACAGAGCCCAGTGATGCTCCTGCACCAAATATTCCCTGCGCAATGGCTCTTTCCTTTGCCGGAAACCATTCTGCATTGCTCTTGGCTGCACCAGGCCAATTGCCAGCTTCGCTGATGCCGAGCATAAAACGAAAAATATTAAAAGAAAGCAGTGACTTTGCCAATGCATGCAATGCAATAGAAATACTCCAGCCAACTATTGATACAACGAACCCAAGACGGGTGCCGATAGCATCCATCATTTTACCGGTTACGGTTTGGCCAATGGCATAAGCTATCATGAAAAATGTGGTGATTAGTTTCAGCGCATCCTTACTATCTTCTTCTGCAATACCAAAGTCCGTATGAATGTATGGCCACAGGATATTGATGGCTGTACGGTCAATATAGTTGATGATCGTGGCAAGCCCGATCAACCCGATAATGTACCATCTTAATCCTTTAATTTTCATACATGTTTTTTTGCCTGTCTATTAGAAATGTACCCCTGTATTTTTCTTATTGCCCTACAAAATCTTCCCTCATCGGGCTGAAGCAATCTATCAGCACACCTGCTTCCAGGCAAACTGCTCCATGCAATGTGTTTGGCGGCACATAGAAACCGTCGCCTGCCTTCAGCACTTCTTTTTCTCCGCCAATCTCTACTTCAAACACGCCAGCTTCAATATGCGTTATTTGCGTATGATGGTGTTCATGCAATGATCCCACACCACCTTTTTCAAAGGCAACTTTTACGATCATCAACCTGTCGTCCCACGACATGATCTTTCTTTTTACACCGTTGCCCATATCTTCCCACGATATGTTGCTGTCTTTGATAAATATTTTTTCTGTTTCTGTAGTTGCCATAAATTATTTTTTAATGATTAGCTATGGTTATTTTAATGTTTTTCCATCCAGCAAAACGATGAAGGGGCCAGTCCAACTTATTCCCTGCGACGAATGTTGCTGCCTGGCATTCGTATTATTATTGCTTTGTGCTATTTGTAATTTTTTATCTCCCACCATTATTTCAGCTACGGAGTAGTTGGCATCATTTTGCAACAATTTAATTTGCTTCACTTCGGGATAAGCATTGGAAGAGAATTCATATATAGGATCAAAATTTCCATGAATTTCAATCACGTTTACGAACACCTGGTCTTTACCATTTTTTCTAACGATGAAAGCAGGCTCATGGCGCAGGTTAAAATCCGGATCATTGGCACCAGATCTTGTGAAGAAGAGCTTTGCAGAATCCTGCACTAAAGTAGAAATAGTGTAGTAGGTGCGATGGTTCAGGAAGGTGAGTTGTACAGTAGTATCGCTTGCAGTTGCCGCAGCTTCCTTCCAGATGTGTTGGTAACCATTTTTTTTACCCAGCGGTTGAAGTGTAGAAAAAGACTGATACTTTACCGAAGTATTTATTAAACTGCCACTGTATTGAAAAGGCAGATCGTACTGGTGAGACTCGTTTGACTGCACATTAAAGATATCAGCAATCATCTTCTTTCCTCCGGGCAATTGCAGCATATACAGCGTACGTTGCATGTGCGTATTCTTGTATGCATTATCTTCCTTTGCAGCCACCACCTGCACAGCAGGGTTGCTGTAGCTGCTAAACAATTTATCTGAATGAAAATTTTCTGCAATTGATTCCTTACCATTAAAATGGCTGGTTTCATCCATTACGATTGTGTTATGGGCAATGGTTTGACCTGCATAGGTTTTATTCTCAGGCAGGTACCTGCCGCCATATTTTTGTTCTACTCCAATAAATCTGACGGAACCATAGTTGGTAAGGATCTCGTTTCCTTTATCATACAACATAATACCTAATTTATCGAAATGGCCATGCGATAAACCGTGAGAGGTGTATTTAAATAACAGGCTTGTGAGGTCTTTGCCTTTACCAGTTCTGAAAATACTTACGCCGCCATTTTTTCCTTCTACACCATCTGTACTTTCTATAGACCTGTAATTAAAAACTGAAGGAATATTTTTACTGGCAGCAAGTGCAGCAGCAATAGCAGTACCGCCTGCATTCAACATTACCCGATCTTGCTTTTTGGCCACCACCAGCAAATCCTTGTTAGCTCCGTATGGCTTCCAGAGTATATTAATGGCCGTTACCAGTTCGTTAGACGTGTAATCTTTTTCTTTTAATGCATCATTAAGGGGGAAGAATGCGCCATCTATATTTGTTTGTTGCAGGCAGGTAAGCAAGGCCTTTTGCAGAATGCTGTCTCTGCGTTGAAATATTTTTAAAGCGGGATTGTAATTATTAAGGGCATTGGCAAATACAACATAAGGTAAAATAGCATACCGGGTATAGTAAGGACCTTCGGTATAGTAACCATCTGGTGAAAACAAGTTATCCATCAAAGCAAGGAAACCGCTCTTGCCATCTTTTTCAGTTCCCTTTAAAGCCATTTCAATATAATCTTTGTTGCCGGTGGCAATACCTATCATTCCAACTCCGGCTGTGGCCCACACCGCATGGTTATGAATAAGATTAAACCAGTCTTTCAGGTCTTTTGTAAAAAAATCAACTTCCGGTTTAAAGGCTCCGGTCTCAATTATTTTTCTCTCCGAAGTGCTGAGGTAATCATACACAAGATCGTAAGCCATGCCGGCATATACCATCCAGTTGGCATCATTTAATGCCTGCCAGAAAATGCGGCCTGGTGAACTGCTCGTGGCTTCGGGATGATTGTTAAGTGTGGGATTTAAAGCAGCATACTTCAACATCATATCTTTTACCAGCAAAGCATATGCTTTGTTACCGGTAAGATTATACAACACAGCACTGTTGAACATGAGTGTGTAGTTGGCTTTGTGTTTATCGTGGGTGTAACCGCCGGCAGGATCTTTTGGGAACGGCACATCTACATCCTTCCCTAACCAAAAATCTACTCCTGTTTTTATGTCATTAAAAGATTCTTGTAACAGCGGGTAACGGCTGATATTAGTTTTCACCAGCGCAGCCTCCTGGCGGGTAAAAAAAGTTATTGGATGCTGAGCAAAGCAAAATGCCGGCAACAGGTAAACGCATATGGTGCAAATCAATCTTAACATAACTCAGGCAATCAGTTTAAAAAAATTCTGCTGCTATGGCGGGCAGCAATTTATTGGTGTTACACAAAATAGGTTCCACCATTTATTTCAACACACTCACCATTTATAAAGGAAGACGCATCACTGGCAAGGTAGCATACCAGTTCCGCAACCTCTTCTGGTTTACCTTCTCTACGCAAAGGGGTAGCCGCAGCTACATTTGTCCTTATTTCAGGCTTAGTAAATGTGTTGTGAAAATTTGTATTGATCATACCGGGTGAAACACAGTTGGCCCTTATGCCTTTTGGTCCGAGTTCTTTGGCCATACCGCGGGTCAAAGTTAGTACGGCACCTTTTGCAGCAGCGTAAGCCATTGCGCCACCCCCGCCGCCATCCCTGGCAGCTTGCGATGCAAAATTTACAATGGTACTGCCTGCCTGCAAATGGGGCAAAGCTGCCCTGGTAACAAGGTAAACAGATTTAAGGTTTACATCCATCACGCTGTCCCAAAAAGCTTCGTCTAAATCAGCAAGTGGTTTGCGGCCCATTAATCCGCCAGCTACATTTACCAGGACATCAACAACAGGACCGTAAGCAGCAACGCAAGCATCAATCACTTTCTTAACATCCTCCGCCTTCGTCATATCAGCATGCACAATGATGGCATCGCCACCCGCATCTTTAATTTGTTGCAAGGTTTCCTTTGCCTGCGCTTCATTGTTGAAATAATTTATGCAAACCTTTGCTCCTTCGGATGCAAGTTTTTTTGAAACTGCAGCCCCGATATCCCTGGCGCCACCTGTAACTATAGCCACTTTACCTTTTAAAGATTGATTCATTGCTGTTTTTTATTGTCGTGTATTTCAACAAAAGAGAAACTGTATTTTAGGATTGGAGCACAGGCAATGTTATTGGCAAAACAACTTTGAAGAGTCGTTATCAGCAATCGCACATCACAATAATAGTTTTTTAAACCCGGGTTTGCATTTTTTCTGGCATTCGATATTTTCTAAAATATCAAGTGATTCTAGAATAAAATGGCCATCATTATCAGCATTAGCTAAACAACTTCTAAATATTCATCACCGAGAACGGTACCGGTAACGGTACCGGCATTCTCGAATTTAATTAAAGAGTAGCTTTACCCTCACAACAAATTGCGCCGTATGACAAAGCCGCCCACGATAAAAGACATCGCAAGGCAACTGAATATTTCTGTTTCAACGGTATCCCGTGCCATGCGCAATGCCTCCGATATAAACCCGCAAACCCGTACGGCTGTAATGGAACTGGCAGAGCAAATAAACTACCAGCCGAACATGCTGGCATTGAGTTTACGCAAACAGCAAACGCATACCATCGGGGTAATTGTGCCCAACCAGGACTACGTATTGTCAACCATGGTAAAGGGTATTGACGAAGTGGCTTTGGAAGCTGGCTATACCGTAATGGTATGCCAGAGCAATGAATCATTTGGTCGTGAAATTGTAAATACCCGCCGCCTGATGGAAAGTCTTGTTGACGGATTCATCATATCGGTTTCAAGCGAAACAAAGATCTTCGATCATTTTAAAAAGATCCAGGAAAAAAATATACCGATGGTGGTATTTGATCGCATAGCACCGCACCTGCTGGCTCCGAGCGTAAGACTGGATAATGAAGAAGGGGGATTTATTGCTACGGAGCACCTGCTTGAGCAGGGCTATAAAAGGATCGCTATTTTGGCAGGCCCAAAAAACCTTGGCATCAGCAACAGCAGGATGGCCGGGTATTTAAAGGCTTTAACGAAATACAAGATTAAGGCAGACCAACATCTTATTATGCATTGCGACTTTAACCAGGACTATGCTTTTTTTGCCACAGAAGAATTGCTGGCGATGAAGAAAAGACCAGATGCCATCTTTACCATCAGCGACAGGATGGCCATTGGTGCAATGCTGGCCATTAAGAAAAAGGGATTAAAAATGCCTGAGGACATTGGTCTCGTAGGCTTTAACAATGAACCGGTGGTTAGCCTTGTAACACCAGCAATCTCCAGCGTGGAGCAACCCTCTTTTGAAATGGGAAAAGTGGCCGCTAAACTTTTTATAGAAATGATGCACAATAAAGACGATATGAGCAACGACGAAATTGTGCTGAAACCAAAACTCTTCATCAGGGAATCTTCGCAGAGATCATCCACAAAAAAATAAGGCATGAAAAAATTAGTGCTGTTACATTGCACCATTTTCTGTTGCATGCTATGCATGGCAAAAACCATCCTGGTTAAAACGGCTGCTGAACTTAAACAAGCTAACGCCGCTGCATTGCCGGGGGATATCATCATTTTACAAGATGGCGTTTGGAAGGATAACAAATTAGAATTTACCTGCAACGGAACCGCTGCGCAGCCCATCACTTTTAAGGCGCAAACGCCTGGCAAGGTATTCATAAGCGGCCACTCAAGCTTGTCTATTGGTGGTAATTACCTGGTAGTGGATGGATTTTATTTTACCAATGGTTATGCCGGAGACGGGCCGATTATCCAGTTTAAAAAAGACAACAAAACACTTGCAAACAATTGCAGGGTTACCAGCACGGTGATCAATGATTTCAACAATCCTTTGAGACTTGATGAAAACTATTGGGTTGCCTTTTACGGAAAGAACAATCGGATGGATCATTGCAGTTTCTTCAACAAAAAAAATATGGGTGTTATGATGGCGGTGATCCTGGATGACGAACGAAGCCGGGAAAATTTTCACTCCATTGATCATAATTATTTTGGCTTTCGCCTGCCACTTGCTTCCAACACCGGAGAAATGTTAAGGGTAGGTGTTTCGCAGCATTGTGAATTCAATTCCAATACCCAAATACACGATAATTTTTTTGAACATTGCGATGGAGAAACAGAGATCATCTCGTTAAAGTCAGGCGCCAATACGGTGCGTAACAATTTATTTAAAGAATGCCAGGGTGCTGTTGTACTACGACATGGTGACAATAATACAGTTGAAAATAATATTTTTCTTGGCAATGGTAAAAAAGGTACCGGCGGCGTAAGGGTGATTAATAAAGGACAATGGATAGTTAATAATTTATTTTACCAATGTAAGGGTACCGATTTTCGTTCGCCGCTAGCCGTTATGAATGGCGTACCTAATTCACCAGCCAACCGGTACGTGGCTGTTGCTGATGCTGTGATAGCGAACAATAGTTTTATCGATTGCTCGCCGGTAAGCTTTGGTGAAGGAAGTGACGAAGAAAGATCCGAGGCACCACATAATGTATGGGTACTAAATAATATTTTCTATAACGATCATGGCAGCGTTGTTTATAATAGCTATGATGATATGAGCAGGATCTATTTCGGCGGCAACGCTATCAGTAACAACTACCGCCAGAACCCCGAAGGATTTTATAAAACAAGCTTTACAAAAACTATTGTTCAGCCGGCATTCATTCCTCATTCCGTTGATACCCGTTCATTTGCCATTCCTGACTCCTTAGTAACTGTTGCCAAAGCCAGGCTCCTTCGTCCATTGCAACCAACAACCGGCTTTTCCAATAAAAAAATATTTGATGCCGTAATGCTAAATGCGCAGCAGGATTGTGGTGCGGCCTGGTATGGTAAAAAAAGTGCTACAACAGGCAATAGATTTCTGAAAGTATTTTGTAATTCAGCCGAATCTATCAAAAGAGCAATTGATAATAATCCTGGTGTACCCTTGACTATACAATTAACGGCCGGTTCGTATACTTTTAATGCCCCGCTAAATATCAGCACCGACGTTAGCTTTACATCATCATTGGCAAGGCCGGTTCAATTTTATATTGAACCTGGTGTTTCTGATTATTTTTTACAAGTAAGGGCAGGTAATAGCCTTTCATTTAATAATGTAAAAATCGACCTGGATAAAGTATCCACCGCAGTTTTCATAACCACCGATACATCTGGCAGCAGCAACCATAGTTCCATACAATTAAGAAAAAGTAGCTTTGATGGGTTTAACGGTACTTTCTTAGATGCGGCAAAGACTAGTGTTGCAGACAGCATTATTATTACGGGTTGCCGGTTTACAAAGAACAGCGGAACCCTTTTCAACTTTAGCAATGAAACAGACAAAAAGGGATATTATAATGTAGAGAAAATGGTGATCAGCAATAATATTTTTGAGAAACAAGATGGAATGCTGCTAAACATGTTAAGAAGCGGGAATGATGAAAGCACGATGGGGCCGAACATTTTATTTGAAAACAATGTCATTAATAAATGTAATACTGCGGCCGATGTTCCGCTGATATATCTCTACGGCACCCAGCATTCTAAGCTGGTAAATAATACATTTACAAAAAGTAATGCCGGAAAACTACTTATAAAATATGAAGATATTGTGAGAGCAGATCATTTGTTCAAGAGTAATACCCTGGTAGCTTCCGGCGAAATTGCAGAGGACCGCTTTGTTACTAAAACTGATAATACGGTTAAATAGTACATTCATTACTTGCCGGTGCAGCTTCAGGTTTATACGATAATTTCCTAAAATAGAAACGGCTGATCGATGGATCAGCCGTTCTTTCAGGTGGTATCAGTAAAAATTATTTTTTACTTCTTATCAGGGCTACCAGCAACAAAATAAAAATAGCAGCTCCAACTACCCAAACCCAGGGCTGGGAAAAGAAACTGCTCTCTTCCGACTTTGTGCTAATATCTATGTCCAGCTTTTTGTCCTGAGCAAAACTCATTGCCGAAACAAGCATGGAGGAGATAAAGAAAAGGAACCGCTGGTACATAGGAGTTATTAGTTTTTTCATGTTCAAATGTTTTAAAAGTTAATAATGATATACCTATTATAAATACCGTGCCGTACTGAATTAGCTGTGTTTACAAATCGTGATCTTGATTTTGCTGGGAATTAAATTCTACATTATGTTTTAACGGGCATCCCTCACACACCTGAAACCGGTATGCTCCAATCCTGTATCCGGGCTGCTTTTCATTCTTCTTGCAACCCGATAGCCACTACAATAACTATCGTTGCACAGGAAACTACCGCCCCTTAAACTTCGTTTTGGCGTATTAGTATCCTGGGCATCGAAACTTTTTGCGGCCCCAAACGGATCTTTGCTTGTTTTACCAGCCAGCTCTTTGTAGTAATCCTGGTTGTACCAATCGCTGCACCATTCCCATACATTGCCGGCCATATCGTACAAACCAAATCCATTAGGCTGAAAAGATTTTACAGGTGCTATTTTTAAATACCCATCCTTCATATTATTTAAATAAGGAAATTTCCCTTCCCAGCTATTGGTCTTTGATTCACCTGCATTCACCGGTTCGTTTCCCCAGGGGTAAATATTATTTGTAAGGCCACCCCTTGCTGCAAACTCCCACTCAGCTTCTGTTGGTAAACGTTTACCTGCCCATTTGCAATAAGCCATGGCATCATCCCAGCTTACCTGCACCACCGGGTAATTATCCTTTCCTTTAATATTTGTATCGGGACCGCCGGGGTGTTGCCAATCTGCACCGGGTTGCCAGGCCCACCAACTGGGATAACTTTGTAAATCAACAGGTCCACTAGTTTGTTTAAACACCAGCGACGCAGCCACCAAAACACTACCCGGAGGTTTTGCAGTTCCCGGTGGCAACGTTTTTTTTAGTTCATTCCAATCTGGTTTTCTTTCCGCTGTAGTCTTGTAACCCGTTGCCTTTACAAATTTGCTAAACTGTGCATTGGTCACTTCGGTAGCATCCATATAAAAAGAAGAAACCTCCACCCTATGCTTGGGATATTCATCCGGGCTTGCCTGGTCATTATCTGCTCCCATTTCAAATACGCCGCCAGGTATCAGTTGCATACCTGCAACAGAAGTATCGCCATTAAAAGTAATGCTGCTGTCCTTTGTATTGTTGCTATACCTGCCTGGTATATCCATGCAGGAAACTGCCTCATCATGAGTTTCGGCCTTTGGTGTTTTCTCATTTTGCGCATTGCAGCTAAAAAGAAAAATTGATATCAAATTTAAAGCAAGAAGATGTGCAAAAATGTCGTTCGGTTGTGTTGTAAAGTTCATATTAGTTCATAACGCTGTGAAAATGGAATAACCTCAAAAACCTCTCAAAAATAAGGTTAATAGTCGACTAGAGTTTACACATTAATCTGCTTTCAATAATGGCCCGGTGGTTTGCATGCAACTATGGTTCTTAATTAAACATCCGGGGAATTCCAGTACATGTTGACCGTTAATACAGGCTAATTCTATTTATTTGTTAAGGAACGAATATTTTAGTGGTCTTTCATTTTCACAATCGTTGGTAATATTAGCTTCTGAAAGTCTCGTGTTTAACCGCCTTTTTAATTATTGTCCTTAGTGGATCTTACAATACCTAATTCCAATCCCCTGATCTCTGCAAGACCCCGCAGGCGACCGATTGCTGAATAGCCAGGGTTGGTTATCTTTTTTAGATCATCCAGCATTTGGTGACCATGATCGGGGCGAACGGGGATACTGCATTTTCTTTCCTGCATAACCTCCACCAACTCTTTTATTACAGCGTACATATCTACATCGCCTTCCAGATGATTGTCTTCATAGAAATCGCCAAATTCATTTCGTTTTGTACTGCGCAAATGAATAAAATGTATCCTGTTTCCAAATCTTCTTATCATGGCCGGAAGATCATTAGATGCGATAACTCCATAGGACCCTGTACAAAAACATAACCCGTTTGACAGCGAAGGCACGGCATCAATCAATGCCTGTATATCATTGGCATTACTTACAACTCTTGGTAACCCTAAAACAGTATATGGTGGATCGTCCGGATGAATAGACATGACCACTCCCTCGGCTGCTGCAACAGGAATGATTTGCTGCAAAAAATAGATAAGGTGTTGCTGCAATTTTTTTCGGTCAACGTACTGGTATGCATTCAACGCCTGTTGAAATTGTGTAATGGTGAAGCTCTCTTCACTACCGGGAAGCCCGGCAATAATGTTGCGTTGGAGCAATAATTTCTCTTCGTCGTTCATGGCTGCGAATCGCCGGGTTGCTCTTTCAATAATAGCAGCATCATAGTCTTTTTCTGCACCGCTTCTTTGCAGAATAAATAAATCAAAAGCAGCAAAGGCTGCCATTTCAAAACGTAATGCTTTTGAGCCATCTGCCACTTCGTAACTCAAATCGGTTCTTGTCCAATCGAGCACCGGCATAAAATTATAGGTGATATTCTTTATGCCACAGGCTGCAAGATTTTTTATACTAATCTTATAATGCTCAATATATTTTCCAAATCCATCCTGTTGTGTTTTAATCGATTCATGAACTGGAACGCTTTCCACTACACTCCAAACCAATCCTGCTTTTTCTATAATTTCTTTTCGTTTATTTATTTCCTCAATAGCCCAAACATCTCCATTGGGTATATGATGCAGCGCCGTCACTACACCGGTGCATCCAGCCTGCTTAATATCTGCCAAACACACCGGATCGTTGGGGCCATACCATCGCATGGTTTGTTCCATCCGGTATTCAATAGCCCTATATGAAGGATTTACTTTGTCTGTCATTCTTCAATATATTCAATTCTGCATAAATAGCAAGGAATTCAACCAGGCTTTGTTCCTAAAATGAAAATAACGCTACGATACAAAAGATGCAAGTTACTGATGTATCCAACCTTTCAGAGAAATCTGCAACAAATAGCCAACACCATTAGCTAAACAAGTGCAAGCCCTGCACAAATAAGAGAAGAAATTTTATTAAGTGTATTGTGTGCAAATCCACATCAAAGCGACTGCATTTATAAACATTACAGACTATCGTAACTGCCGGGCAACAGTATCCTATTGTTATCCGAAGTACTGGAAAAATTCCTGAACACAAACAACCTGGTGGAATTGCTGCATAAACCGTGGGTTAGTGGGAGCGCAAAAGAGAAGTAAAATCTGTTACAATTAATTATTCAATTTTAAAAGTTGACTCTAAATGCCTTCATTATTTTTTTACGAAGATTTTTCAAATATACATTCCTTCTCAATTCCGAAAACGCAAATCCCGTCACGATCAAATAACTGATTGCTACCAACCACAGATTTTCTTTAACCGGTGTTGAATGGTATGCATAATAACTAAATGTTGTGGCATAAGACCAAATGATTGCGTATCTGTAATTGGTAAAAACAGAGAGGGCAACCGGCAAGCAAATGTACCAGGGATGAACAGTAGTGGAAAAAAGATACCAGGCAGTGATTACAAATAATCCATTAGTAAAAAGCATTTGTGATGAATTATTTCTTTTAAAAGAAATAAATAAAATGATGAATGTAGAAAGCATTATCAACAAAGGTCCTGCCAGTGCGATGATATTGTAACCTTTTATGAGTGTACCAAAATACCGCACCACATAATAAATACTCGCATTAAATTCAAACTTGCGTATAAATAAGTCAATACTGTTAAGCATGTGTTGTATGGTGTCAATATCAAACACAACAGCAAACAATATTACTGAAGCAACTGCGGTGGTAACGGCATACAGTATGCCTTTTTTCCATCCTGGTTTATTTACTAATAAAGGAAGAAAAAGCACAGGCAACAGTTTAGTTGCAATTCCCAAAGCGAGCCCAATTGCTGACGCTTGCCAGTTATTTTTTAAAAGAAGTAAAAAAGCAAATAACACAAAGAAGATCATTACGCCGTCAAAATGTACATTGCCTGTTAGCTCCGTTATCACCAGTGGGTTTAGAATATACAACAAGGACAAGTGCCTGGGCAATGAAAGCTTTTTCAATAATTGCAGGATAAGGAATGAAGTGGCAACTTCAAACAAAAGAATTGTGCATTTAAAAAAAATAATCGTAGCAAAAACATTTACCGGAAATAATTTTGCACCTAACCAAAATACACCCTGCAATACCGGCGGATAAATAGTATAGTGATCAACAGAATTTAATTGCAGGTAGAGTTCATTTGAAATACCCCTGATTGCCGGCATTTGCATAATCTCTGAAGGTAAATGGCTGAAAGGATTAATACCATTGGCAGTCAGCCTTCCATCCCAAATGAAGCGGTACACATCATCAGAAAGATTAGGGTTAGAAAACAGGAGCAGCATGCGGAACCCTAATCCTGCTATAAATAAAGATTTAAAATTTGCAACAGAAATAAAACGGGCCAAAATATAATATGCAATAAATAAAAAACTATACAAGCCAATTACCTCGTAAGAGTTTTCCCTTTTTGTTTGATAGCAAAGCCAGTAATAGCAAACAGCGCTAAGTATTACAGGCAAATAGATAACAATTTTATTTTTATACAATTGCGGCTCATTCATAACGCATCAATTGCAGGCTATCGAGGTATGTGCTGTCGGCCATAGTATTGTGTTTCCAGTAATCTAACCAAATTGTTTTTTTGAGGACTGCTTTTGTTGTCAACATCCTTTTATTGTCAAATCCATCAGGATAAGTTTCCTGCCAGGCTAAAATCCGGTGTGGGAAATCATTTTCAAAATAAATCTGCAGTGTTCGCTGTGCTGCAGGATAATGAATAGTGTAGCATAGTGCAGAAATATCTTGTATAAAAAATGTATCGGCTTTTGATAAGCTGAGAACGGCTTCTTCTTTCTGCATGCCGGAATGTGACAATCGTTGCCACAACAATCCCGGTAATAAGGATACTTTACCTTGCGGCAATGTAGAAGGATTAATACGGATGCGGTTCCAAAGTTCATCTTCTAAAAACATCGCATCTACTTTTTTATCCTGTTCCCCTTCTTTTTCAAAATAAGAATGCAGTTGCCATTGGTAATTATTTCCTGATAATTTTAATTGTGAAAAAGTATGTCCACACCATTCCTGCGATGAGCAATCTGCCTTTACTGTTTTCTCCCTTCCGGTTTTAGAAACAGGTGTAAAAACGGAGAGCATCATAGAGTAAGGATAAATGCCCGTAACAAACTTTTTAGCCATGTTCAATTTTAACACCCGGCTTTTATCACCTGCTTTATCAGGCTCATCAAGTTTTACTAATTTGTCATTTGAAAATTCTTCCGTTACAAAAATCAGTACTGCTTCACCGCTTCTTATTTCACCATACCTTGCCTGTTCTAAATCAAAGCTGCTAAGCTCAGCCTTTCCGGCGTACCAAAGTTTTTTAAATTCTTCTGAAGGAGGTGCTACTTTTTGATTACAGGAAAATATAATAAAGATGGATGCAAAAAGCCGTAGTAAATTATATATTCTCATTTTACCTGTATTTAAAAATAGTAGTGATAATTTTATAACCCGCCAGTACAGTACCTTTTATTGTTCCGCTAATTTTTGAGAAGCCAATGCGTTTGCGATAGCTTACCGGCACTTCTGTTATTTTCATTTTTAATTTGGCTGCTTTTAGCTGCATCTCCACTGTCCATCCATAAGTTGTATCCTGCATATTTATGTCCATCAGACTATCGTAGCGGATTGCTCTGAAGGGGCCAAGATCAGTGTATTGAACATCGTAAAACATTTTTAATAATCTTGTGGCAAGCCTGTTGCCGAATATTTGTTGTACCGTCATGGAGCCTTTTTCTTTTTTCCCTAGCGCTCTTGATCCGATTACCATATCCATTCCATCATTTAAAATAGGATGCAAAAGCAAAGGCATTTCTTCAGGATGATCAGAATAATCAGCATCAATAAACACTACAATATCGGGCACGGGATGCATTTGCTTTGCATATTCAATTCCTTTCAGGCATGCATATCCATAACCCGGTCTATCTTCGTGAAGTACTGTTGCGCCTGCATTTTGTGCATTTTTATCTGTAGCATCATTTGAATTATTATTTACAACAATTACTTCATCAACCAACCCCGCCGGAATATCATTCACCACTTTTGCAATTGAATTTTCTTCATTGTAGGCGGGAATGATGACAACAATTTTCGATTTTTTACTCATGTAGTGGTGCGAACGCATTTTGTCTCCATTCTTTAATACCTAAGATAAATATCATTGAAAAGCCTGTAAGCGCCATCAACAACAACGGAAGGCTTGCATAATTTTCAAAATAAATAGATTGTATCACGCCAAATAAAAAATAAAAGATCAATAATCCTTCAAAAACATTTAACGGGGTAATTTTATTTTGGTTATACCTGCGTCTTATTTTTTTATCATCTCTATGGACTGCATTAAACTTTGGCGTACGCACAAAACCGGACTTGACACCTAAATATCCCTGCATAATTCCAATGCTGTTACTCAATGATAGTCCTATGAATAGTGAAACAAACAAAGGGAACCGGAAAATGAAACCCGTAATTTTTTGCATCACACTTCCTTCGGTATTATTGAAATAAGAAATAAAATAATGAAGTATGTAAATAGAAAAACTAATGCCCATAAGGCTTGAAATTTTAAATAGCAGGTTATAATCCGGGTAAAATTCTTTTACAAAAAGCAAAGGCACCGAAAGCAAAGCATAAGTAATAATGCTGATAAATCCAAAACTGTAAATAAGATGAAAAGCCCCATGTAACTTAACTGAAAGAGGAAGTTTTGACGCAAATAAAGTCCGCATATTTTTCCTCGCAGTTTCAGCCCCCCCTTTCGTCCAGCGAAATTGCTGCGATTTTAATGCGCTTACAAAAGGCGGTAATTCTGCAGGTGTAATAAAATCTTCCAGGTATTTAAATTGCCAGCCTTTCATTTGTGCCCGGTAACTTAGATCCAAATCTTCTGTTAGTGTATCAGATTGCCAGTTGCCGGCATCCAGTATGGTTTGCTTGCGCCAAACTCCGGCGGTACCATTAAAGTTGATGAAAAAACCTGCTGCGTTTCTGCCTCGTTGCTCTATGCTGAAATGCCCGTCTAGTGCAATCGCCTGTAGGTTGGCTAACAAAGATGTTTCTTTATTTATGTGTCCCCACTTTGTTTGAATCATGCCAATTGCAGGATCTGAAAAAAATGGAATAGTTCGTTTTAAAAAATCTTTTGAGGGTAGAAAGTCAGCATCAAAAACAGCAAAGAATTCGCCCTTTGCAAGAGCAAGACCATGTTTTAATGCACCGCCTTTAAAGCCATCGCGGTTCCGGCGTTGAATATGCTGTACTGAAATCTTTTGCTGTTGCAGCAATGCGACTTTTCTTGCAATAATTTCAGATGTTTCATCGGTGCTGTCATCCAATATTTGAATTTCTAATTTATCTCCGGGATAATCTATTGCGGCTACTGCATCTATTAATCTTTCTACAACATACAGTTCGTTATAAACCGGAAGCTGAATGGTAACAAATGGTATAAAATCATTTGAATTAGAAGTTTGCTTTTTCTTTTTAAAAGATTGCAGGTAGTGGTAAATTAGATGTGCATCAAAAAGAGAATGTATCAGCACAAAAAGTAAGGCTACAGAATATAATACCACTACAATATTTATAAAAACATGAGGCATCTATCAAATTTACACATAATGCATTTACAAATTTACAGTAATGTTATTATTCCCTATTGTGATAGGTTTATCGTTGATCCTGCCTTCTTCTTTCCCGTTCTCTAATTTTAAAACACCCCTCGGGCAAACCGATGCACAGATACCGCAGCCCACGCAGGAAGCCCTTACAATGTTTTGTCCTTTTTGTGCGTATGCCCTTACATCAATACCCATTTCGCAATAAGTGGAGCAATTGCCACAGGAAATACATTGCCCGCCATTAGTAGTAATTCTAAACTTTGATTTGAAGCGTTGAAATATTCCAAGAATTGCAGCCATAGGGCAACCGTACCGGCACCAAACCCTTGAACCCATTAAAGGATAAAATCCCACACCAACTACGCCTGAAAAAACTGCCCCAATAAAGAAGCCATACCATTGCGCAAAAGAACCTGAAACAGAACCAAGAATGCCGCCTTTGTAATAAGAATTTAACCAAAGCAGAATAGTGGTAAGGGTAACGAAAACGAGTACACTATGTACCATCCATCTTTCTATTTTCCAGGCTTTTAAACTTTTATCAGATAGATGCCGGTAAGGATCACCGGCAGTTTCGGCTAAGCCGCCACAACCGCAAACCCATGAGCAATACCAGCGTTTGCCGTATTTATAAGTAAGTATTGGTGTTGCAATAAACGTCATCATCGCTCCCCAAAAAACCATGAACACGCCAAGATGTCCAGAGCTCATTAAGGAAGAAACATCGGAAGGAAAAAGATAACTGTACTTGAGGGGCCAGAAATAAGAAAAATAAAATTCAGGCTCATTTAATTTTTTTA
>JBBSKH010000029.1:0-34568 GCA_038256495.1 Chitinophagales bacterium | reverse complement strand
TGGCAATGATATGGATGAAGTGGTAAAAGGCCTGAATCACGCTAAAAGCCTGCTGGGCAAAGGCAAGCCTGTAGTAATAATAATGAACACGGTGATGGGTAAAGGCGTAGATTTTATGGAAGGTACCCACGAATGGCATGGCGTAGCCCCCAATGATGAGCAATTAAAGAATGCATTGGAGCAGCTTCCTGCAACAATGGAAGATTATTGATATTAATTATGGCCTTACATAAAATCAAGCAGCTTTAACGGGCTGCTTTTTTTTTACCTCAACTCCACCGGTTGCCGTGCTGCTTTGAAAGCGGGCACTACCGATGCCAGCAACGCAATTGTTGCTGCTGTAGCAATTACCAATAGGAAATCGCCCAGCACGAGTTTAACGGGGAAATAGTCAATTAAGAAGGAACCGCCCTGTAGTTTAATAAGGTGAAATTTTATTTGAAGCAGGCAGATTATTACTGCCAGAACAATACCTGAAAAGGCCCCGATAAATCCCAACAGCAATCCCTCACTCAAAAATATTTTCCTGATGAGCGGCTGGCTTGCCCCCATGCTTTGCAAAATGCTGATGTCTTTTTTCTTTTCAAGCACCAGCATGGTGAGGGCACTTACCATGTTAAAAGCGGCAATAATAAGTATGAGCGTAAGCACTGCATAAATAGCCCATTTTTCCATTCGCATAGTGTTATAAAGGCTCATATTTTGCTGGTAACGGGTTTGCACACGATAGGCACCACCCACCACTTTTTGCAGGGCCGCTCTACTTTCTTCAATGTTTGCACCAAATTGTAATTTAATTTCTGCCGCAGTAAATTCATTTGCATCAAGGCCCATCTGTTGCTTAAGGAAACTAATATTAGTAATGGCATAGCTATTGTCAAAATCTTGCTGAATAGTGAACACGCCCCTTGCTTTGGCGTATCCTTCGCTGATGGAAGCGGTAGGATCAGTACTGGTGCTGCTTTTCTTTGGTAAGATAACCACCAGGGGGTCGGCAGCAAAAGCGCTATTGATGATGATGTTGGCAGCATTCTGTAATCCATATCCCACTACCAGGCCGGGATCTTCTGCATCACCAGTATCATACTCACCGTTGGTTATTTTCCCTGCAACACCTGTTACATTGCTGAAATTACCGTCTACCCCTTTCAGGTTTACTACCGTTTGTGCATCGCCGTTTTGTAGCAATGCTTTTTCCTGCACCACCATACTAACTGCCTGCACATAGGGCTGGCCGTTAATAGCTGCCAGTTGCTGACCGGTAATAACAAATGTTTTTCCCTTGGCGGGTATAACTTTAAGATCTGAATAGAAAGAAGAGTACAATGATTTTACCAGGTCTTCAAAGCCATTAAACACACTTAACACCAGCACCTGGCAACAGGTAGCAAAGGCAATAACGGCGGTGGTTACCCATGCAATTATATTAATAGCATTGGCCGATTTTTTTGCTTTAAAATATCGCCAGGCAAATTGTAGGTACATGTTTTAATTAAAAGCCGTTTTATTTTTTAATAAGGTCATTGAGCGTGAAGGTAAATTTTTTTGCGCCTATTTCGTTCAGGTGATCGCCATCATAAAAATCGTCGGCAGTAAAATCCGGGGAATCTATGAAATTATGGTAACTAACCAGGGGGTTGTTCTTAACCAGTTGTTCAATGGCTTTGTACGATTGATTCACCTGGTTGGTATCACGGTTTTGGCGATAAGATTCAACAGCAGGGGAAGTAAACAGAATCACCTGAATCTTTCTTTCGGTTGCCCAATTGATTATTTTTTGAAGGTAGCCGAGGTTCTCTTTAAAATGATTGTTGTTTTTAAAATAGTTTCTGGCAGCGGCTTCCCTGCCCATTTTTTCCAGGTCATTTTTTACGGTCGATTGGTAACTGGTTGCATAACCCAGTTCGTTAACGCCAGGACTGTATTGTTGTCGGCAGTAATAATTAACAAGCCGGCTTATATTAAAACGGGGCGCCATGCTCAGCACTTCAAAATTATAAGGCAGGTAATTGTTTTCATGGATGTTGTAATACAGTTTGTAATTTTTTATTCGCCATGATTCTGCAGCGTCATCTAATTTTTCAAATAAACTCTGGTACGAAATGGGTAATAAAATATAACGAAGGTTGATAAAACTATCATGGTATTTACGCAACAGGAACCAGTCATAGTTCACCGTTTGCGAGCTATGGGCTGCATTGAATGCGGGTATATTGAAATAAACAGGATTGATGTTATAATAGCTATGCGAACTTCCCAGGCAAAGCAACTCGGTTGATTGTGCATGTTTTTCCAGCAGGTTCTTTTTAAGCTTATACTCGTTGGGCATCTGCCTAAGCAATAGCTCTGCTGTTGCCACAATAATCAGCAAGGGTAATAAGAATAATAATATTTTACTTAATAGTTTCTTCATCGTTAAAACTGAAAATATATAAAGCTTTGTCCCTGACCTGAAAAATAAATGATAGCGGCCAGGATAGCATAATACCATGCCCAACGAATATAGATGGAGTATTGCAAACACATTTTTTCTATAGCATATAAATGCTGGCGGCCTTTCCACTCAATTAATAAAAATAAGCCGATCATCACAAAAACAGAAAGCGGTAACATAGATCTGTCGGGCATTTCAAACAGCGAAGCTGAAAACATCTGTTGAATAAATACTCCCGCTACTTGCAGGTTATTTGCCCTGAAAAATATCCATGCAAAGCAAACCAACAGGAAAGTGATTAATATTTTTGCCGCATCTTTAATGCCCGGCCATGCTTTACCTTCCGCTACAATATGCATGTGTTGCCGGTTGGTATTAAACAGGAATAGCGGCAGGAAATATACCGCATGCAGTCCGCCCCAAATGATGAACGTAACATTTGCCCCATGCCAGAAACCACTAAGCAGGAAGATGATAAAAATATTGCGGATAGACAACCAACGGCTGCCGCGGCTACCCCCCAACGGTATATACACATAATCTCTAAACCAGGTAGATAATGAAATGTGCCAGCGCCGCCAGAACTCTGCTATGTCTCTTGAAAAATAAGGATAGGCAAAATTTTTCTTCACATCAAAACCAAAAAGCCTTGCGGTACCTATCGCAATATCTGAGTATCCGCTAAAGTCGCCATAGATCTGCATGGCAAAGAAAAAAACAGCTAATGCAAGGGAACTTCCGTTGAATGCGGCGGGATCGTTAAAAGCCATGTTAACATAGGCAGCACAGCTATCTGCAATTACTATCTTTTTAAAAAATCCCCAAAGGATCTGCCGAAGCCCGTCCTTCATTTTTGCGGTGTTAAATTGTTGGGTTGTGGAGAGTTGGGGCAGTAGGTGATTGGCCCTTTCTATTGGGCCAGCTACCAGCAAAGGAAAAAAGGAAATAAATACAGCGTACTGTAAAAAATTGGTAGTGGGTTGTATGCGCTCATGATAAATATCCAACACATAACTGAGGCCATGAAAAGTATAGAATGAAATGCCCACCGGCAAAATGATATTCAGTAACCACGGATCTGTGTGAAGGCTCCAACTACCAAGCAGCGTTGCAAAACTCTCAATAAAGAAATTGTAATATTTAAAGAAACCGAGGAAACCTACATTTATCCCGATGCTGATCCACAGCCAGGTACGCTTCGATGTTTTAGTGGCTGCTGCGGCAATTTGCTTTCCTGAGAAATAATCCAGCGCAGTAGAGAAAAATAACAGCAGCAGGAAACGTGGATCCCAGCAACCATAAAAATAATAGCCTGCTGCCAGCAATAATAAGTGCTGGTACTGTAATTTTTTTGATGCTAATTGCCAGTATAACAGGAATACGACCGGTAAAAAAACTAAAAAATGCAGTGAGTTAAACAGCATACCGGTAAAAGAATAAGGGTTATTTAGCTATGCAAAATCAATCGTCTTTTTTATCCTGCTTTTTGATGTCTTTAAAAAGTTGGTCCATTTTGTCAACATATTCCAATGTATCGTCAATGTAAAAACTTAATTGGGGCATACTGCGTAACTGGTGCCTAACCCTTGCTGTCAATTCTTTCTTAATTTCCCAGGCCCGCTCTTCAATCATCTTCAAAGTTTCTACCGGATCTTTTACTTTAAAGAAACTTAAATATACCCTTGCTTCAAAAAGATCGGGGGTAACTTTTACTGATGCAATAGAAACCATTCCACCGTTTAACATAGAAAGGCCCAGCCTTTGAAAAATTTCATTTAAGTCCTTTTGAATCTCGCCTGCCACCTGCTTTTGTCTTTTACCTTCTAACATATGTTTACACGTTTAATAGCTGTAAAATTACTTACTTTGTGCGTTTATCAGGCTTTTATCTTTTACAGAAATACATGAAGAGTTTAAAAACAATCTTTAAATACATAAAGCATTACCCCTCCCTTATTGTTGCATATTTTGGTTTCAACATTTTATCGGCTGTTTTTGGTATCATTTCGCTAGGTATGCTCAGCCCTTTCCTGCTGCTGATATTTGGTAAAGGAGAAGCGCTGGATAGTTTGCAAAAAACAGGTATGGGGTCCGGCTGGAATCCTATAAATTATTTTAAACAGCAAATGGACTTGATGCTGCAAATGCCCGATGGAGCCAACAAGGCATTGCTGGTGTTGTGTGCTGTTATTTTTGGTGCCATCTTACTCAAGAATTTTTTTGCATACATGAGTATGTATTTTCTAAACCCCATTCGCAACAGGATATTGAACGACATGAGGCGTAAAATGTACGAGCGCATTTTAAAGTTGCCGGTGGGTTATTTTAGTGAGCAGCGCAAAGGTGATGTAATGAGCAAACTCACCAACGACCTGGCCGATGTTGAAGGTTCTACCATCAGCGTGATGGAAAGTCTTTTCAGGGAGCCGGTGGTCATTGTTATTTCGTTGTCATACCTGGTGTTTCTTAGTCCGCAGTTAACCATGTTTCTGCTGATATTTTTGCCCATTGCAGGTTTTATCTTGGGGCGCATTGGGCGATCGTTGAAGAAGCAAAACCTGCAGGTGCTGCAACAGTTTGGATCTATATTATCTACTATTGAAGAAACACTGGGCGGTATCCGCATCATCAAAGCCTTTAATGCCGAAGGAAAAATTCAAAGGAAGTTTGATGAAGAGAATGATGGCCTTTTTCATTTAAAGAATAAAGCTAACCGCAGGAGGGATCTTGCTTCTCCCGTTAGCGAAGCAATGGGTGTAACAGCAGTTTTGTGCATTCTCTATTATGGAGGTAAACTGGTGTTAGCCAGCGACGAAGTATTTGCCTTGAATGCTGCTGATTTCATCACCTATATCGCCATCTTTTCGCAATTGATACAGCCGCTGAAAGGTTTGAGCAATGCATCTTATAATATTCAAAAGGGGTCGGCCAGTATTGAACGGATCGAAAACCTGATTAATGAAACCATCGAGATCAGCGAACCTGTTAATCCGAAAATACTCGAATCTTTCAGCCACAGCATTGAGTTAAAAAATGTAAGTTTTGGTTACCAGGATCTGCCAATTTTAAAGAACATTAACCTCACCATAAAAAAAGGTCAAACCATTGCGTTGGTGGGTAGCAGCGGTGCCGGCAAAAGTACGCTTGCTGATCTTATCCCACGTTTTATAGATGTAAGCGAAGGCGAAGTGCTAATAGATGGCATTAATATAAAAGAGTATAGCCTGCACAGCGTAAGGAGCCAGATGGGAATTGTTACGCAGGAAGCGATTTTATTTAATGACAGCATAGCTAACAATATTGCATTAGGTGTTGATGATGCGGCACCTGACGCAATTGAAAATGCTGCTATAATTGCTAATGCCGATGCATTCATCAGACAAAAAGAAAATGGCTATGCCGCTAATGTGGGAGACAGGGGAATGAAACTGAGCGGCGGCGAAAGGCAGCGGGTAACCATTGCAAGAGCGGTATTGAAAAATCCACCGATACTTATACTGGATGAAGCTACTTCTTCCCTGGATACTGAAAGCGAACGCCTGGTACAGGATGCAATAAATAACTTAATGAGTAACCGTACATCCATTGTAATTGCTCACAGGTTAAGTACCATTCGCCATGCAGATGAAATCATAGTGCTGCAGAAAGGCTCGATCGTGGAAAGAGGCACCCACGACAGCCTGATAGCGCAGAACGGCTTCTATAAAAGACTGGTGGATATGCAGGAGGTGAAATAGCAGGGAGGTTCCAGTAGCCCGAAAAAATATATTTCAAACGTAAAAAGCGTTGCAGTTGCAACGCTTTTTATATAATGTTCACCGGTAGCGATAGAAGGACTATTTCTGTCCCATCTTGGCTTCAATGCTTAAAGTAGCATGAGGCACAGCACGTAACCTTGCTTTGTCAATCAATTTATTCGTTATCCTGCAAATGCCATAGGTTTTATTTTCAATACGCATCAAAGCTTTCTCCAGGTGATCAATGAAAGTGATCTGGCGGCTGGCCATCTGGCTCAGTTGTTCTCTTTCCATGCTAAGGCTACCGTCTTCCATGGTCATGTAGCGGTTGTCGCTTTCATCACCACCCATTTCATCTTTACGGGTAATCAAACCTTGTAAATAGTTCAACTCTTTTTTTGCCGCTTCCAGCTTACGCTGTATCAGTTCTCTGAATTCAGACAGGTCAGAATCGCTGTACCTTATAAAAGAAACTCCGGGGTCGCTCTTAGGCTGATCTAAAACTGATTTGGTAAATGCAGGCTGGTATTTACGTGCATTCTTTGTGCTGGTTTTAGGAATTACTACTGGTTTTGCAGGGGCAACTTTTATATCCTTGGCGCTCTTGGCCGTAGCTTTTTCTGGTTTTGAGGCTGCTTTAGGAGCAGCTTTTTTTGTTTCAACTTTCTTTGTCATAAGCTTTGTGGCAGGGTTTTTAGACGCTACCGATTTTTTTGCAGCAGGTGCGGCTGCAGGTTTAGAACTTTTTACAGGAGCCGAAGCCTTTTTGGCTACCGGCTTGGTTGCTACTTTTTTTGCTGCCGGCTTGGCAGTTGCTTTTTTTGCAACAGGCTTGGCGGCTGTTTTTGTAACTATTGGTTTGGCAACCGATTGTTTTGTTACCGCTCTCTTGGGCGCTGGTTTTACCGGTTTTTTGGCAGGTGCCGCTTTCTTTACTGGTTTTGCAGCGGGCGCTTTTTTAGCAGCAGGCTTTTTTGCTGTTGGTTTTACAGCTTTTTTTTGGGTTGCCATCGTACTAGCTTTTTTTAACTTTTACTATAATATTAACGTCATTCACTTCTATGTTCATCCCCTCTGCTAAGGGCAGGAATTCAAGGGTGTCCGCTAAAATTTCGCGGCAAATATACTCTTTAAATTGAATTAATGAATTTTGCAGTTCTGCATTTTGATTTAAAATTACCTTAATTCGGTCCGTAAGTTCAAAACCACTGTCTTTTCTAATGTTTTGTATCTTATTCACCAGTTCCCGGGCTGTTCCTTCGTTCTTCAGCTCGGGGCTGATGGTGATATCAAGGGCTACCGTAAGTGCACCCTTACCTGCTATTTCGTAACCGGGAATTTCATCAGTCACAATTTCTATGTCTTCTCCGCTGATAATGATGGGGTTATCTCCGTTTTCTACTTCAACAGGATTCAGCACAAGTTCCTCTTTTTGTAATTGATCAATTGCCTGGTTATCAAGTTTTTCAATCTCGGTAGCAGCCCATTTCATCTTTGCACCCAGCTTTTTACCTAGTGTTTTGTAATTGGCTTTTGCTTTTTTGCGAATAAAGTCATTATCGGCAGACAGGATATCTACTTCTTTTATATTGGTTTCTGCCTTAATAATATCTTCCGCCAACTTAATGTTGGCAGCCATTTCACTATCTAAAGCAGGGATAAATACTTTTTGCAGGGGTTGCCTAACCTTGATGTTCACCTTTTTACGTAGGGATAGGATCAAAGAAGATGCATCCTGTGCCAGTTCCATCCTTTTTTCAAGAGAAAGGTCTATGCTGCTTTCATCTGCCTTAGGGAAATAGGCATGATGCACAGATTCATGTTCAAAGCGACCGGTTACCGAATTCAGGTTATTATACAACCAATCCGCAAAAAATGGTGCTATCGGTGCTATCAGCCTGCTGATGGTTTCCAGGCATTCGTACAAGGTTTGGTAAGCACATATCTTGTCGTGCTCATAATCGCCTTTCCAGAACCGCCTGCGGCAAAGCCTTACATACCAGTTGCTAAGTAGTGAGTCAACAAATTCTTCGATAGCTCTCCCGGCCTGGGTGGGTTCATAGGCATCCAGGCTTTCTGTTACCTGCTTTACCAGGCTGTTCAATGCCGAGATGATCCAACGGTCTATTTCAGGCCTGTCTTTTAATAGTATATAATTTTCCTTAAAGCTAAAACTATCCACATTGGCATACAGGGCAAAAAACTGGTAAGTATTATATAGGGTTCCGAAGAACTTCCGTTGCACTTCTTTAATGCCATCTTCGTCAAACTTCAGGCTATCCCACGGGGAAGCATTTGTGATGAGGTACCACCTGGTAGCATCTGCACCATAAGTGTTAATAGTGGCAAACGGATCAACTACATTGCCAAGGCGCTTGCTCATTTTATTACCTGCTTTATCCAGCACAAGCCCGTTGCTGACTACTGTTTTATAAGCCACGCTGTCAAAAAGCAATACGCCCAGGGCATGCAGGGTATAAAACCAGCCACGGGTTTGATCCACCCCTTCTGCAATAAAATCGGCAGGAAAGTTTTGTTTAAAAGTTTCTTTGTTCTCAAACGGGTAATGCCATTGTGCATAGGGCATAGCACCACTATCAAACCACACGTCAATCAGGTCAGGTACTCTTTTCATGGGTTCACCGTCGTCACTTACCAATATAATATCGTCTACATATGGTTTATGCAGGTCAAGAATGCCGTCATGCAGGTAATGGGTATTGGTATCGCCGCCAAGTACTTCGGCAGCTTTTTTTATTTCAGTATTTAGTTCTTCTATTGATCCGATACATTTTTCAATTGCGCCATCTTCTGTACGCCAGATGGGCAGGGGAGTACCCCAAAAGCGGCTGCGACTCAGGTTCCAGTCAACCATATTTTCTAACCAGTTGCCAAAGCGGCCCGTTCCGGTAGCAGCAGGTTTCCAGTTAATAGTCTTGTTCAACTCTATCATCCTGTCTTTTACAGCCGTGGTTTTTATAAACCAGGCATCCAACGGGTAGTAAATAATGGGCTTATCGGTACGCCAGCAATGCGGGTAATTGTGTTCGTATTTTTCTACTTTAAAAGCACGGTTTTCTTTTTTCAGTTTTACAGCAATGTCTACATTCACATCAACATAAGCCGGGTCGTCTTTGTAATTTTTTACATAGCGGCCGCTGAATTCTCCCATGCCTTCTACAAAACGACCTTCCTTACTCACCAGGGTTAAAATACCGAGGTTGTTTTTCTTGCCTACTTTAAAATCATCTGCACCAAATGCTGGTGATGTATGCACAATACCGGTACCATCTTCGGTGGTAACAAAATCGCCGGTTACAACTTTAAAAGGTACTGCGCCGGGCGTAATCTCTTGAATTGCTTCAAGGCTAGCTGCCGCTGATGGCATTAGCTGTTCATAGCTCATACCTTCCAGTTCCCTGCCCTTCATTTCCTGGATGATCTTCCATGGAATCAGCTTATCCGATTCTTTGTATTCTTCAAAAGAAGCATTTTCGGCTTCGGGTTTAAAATATTTTGATACCAGGGCTCTTGCCAGCACAACGTTTATTGGCAGGTAAGTATATGGATTGAAAGTTTTTACCAATACATAATCAATATGTGGCCCCACAGTTAAACCCAGGTTAGATGGTAATGTCCACGGGGTAGTCGTCCAGGCTATTAAGTAAGCTTCCCCATCAAAGTTTTTAATTTTTATTGTTGAATTTTTACTTATCCTGAACATCACTACCGCACTTGTATCCTTCACATCTTTGTAAGTGCCGGGCTGGTTAAGTTCGTGGCTTGATAAACCAGTACCTGCAGCGGGCGAATAAGGTTGAATACTCACACTTTCATACAAGTATCCTTTTTTGTACAATTCGCTGAGGCACCACCAAAGGGTTTCAATGTAGTCATTCTCAAAAGTTACATAAGGATCAGTCAGGTCTACCCAGTAGCCCATTTTACGGGTTATGTCGTCCCATTTATCTTTGAAGCGCATCACAACTTCCCTGCATTTCTTATTATAATCTTCTACGGAAATCTTTGTTCCGATATCTTCTTTCGTTATGCCCAGTTCTTTTTCAACGCCCAGTTCAATAGGCAGCCCATGTGTATCCCAGCCGCCTTTGCGTTTAACCTGGAAGCCCTGCATGGTTTTGTAGCGGCAAACGAGATCTTTTAAAGTTCTTGAAATTACGTGGTGAATACCGGGCATGCCATTGGCGCTGGGTGGCCCTTCAAAAAATACGAAAGGTTCATTGCCTTCCCTTAATTGAACACTTTGCTCAAAAGTGTTGTGCGATTGCCATTTCTGCAATATTTCTGAACTGATAGAAGGCAGGTTTAATTGCTGAAATTCCGGATACCTCGATGCCATAATGTATGTCCACTTGTTTCTTAAAAAAATTGAGGGCAAAGGTAATGAAATTAGTGTTGCAGCATTTATGGGTATAATTTTTGTGCTTAAGGCGGGAGTTAATTGCATCAAAAACAGGATAGGGAAACTACCTGCATTGCCCCGGGCACAACAGTAATTTTACTAAATATTTTACCAGTTATCCACATAATAACCGCTTGGCATAATATTCGTAAAATGTTCCGGCAGCAAGCATCTACAACGATCTTGTTAATCTATGATGAATACCAGAAAAATTTTTATGCGCCGGTTGTTGAGTTAATTAACACCGGTTCATAAAAATGAATTTAGCCTACAGTTTCTGTGTAATTAGCATGGCTAAAAAAGAAATAATAGTTCTTATAATTACAATAAAGAATTTGTGCATTTGCACCATGTTTTTGCTGGTTTAGGGTTTTATTAGGGTAAAACGGGAGTAGTCTTGCTCCCGTTATTTTTACAACCTGCAGGCAACATGTATTAAGATTTTCGGGCACCGTTTTAAAATTCAAATTTTTACTAATCCTTGAAGATTCAAAAGTTTAAAAAAGGCATCTTTCTTTGCGGAAAGGCGCCTTTCTTTATTAGGCCCGTTTTTATTCTGATACCATTATAAATTCTTCCATTTTAGTTACGTGAATATTATTAAATATGCCAACCAGTTTTAAATTGGCTGGCATTTTTTTTCAAAAAGAGGAATTAAAATTTATAAGAAATGGTCCCAATCACTTTACGTAGAGCATAGGAGTGTGCCATTTAGCTCAAGCACATGATGCAAAGTATTGACAACGGTTAAAATGGAATGGAAATTTAACTCAACGATTAGCGCATCAGCAATTCGCAAGGCTTAATGCCTGTATGCTTTTTAAAAGCAGTACTGAAATGTGATATGGAAGAATATCCTAGCAACATAGACACTTCGGTAACGCTTAAACCTTTATCGTATAAAAGATACTTCGCATGTTCCATGCGCTGGCTCTGGTAAAAATCGAAGATGGTGGTGCCAAAAATTTCTTTAAAGCCTTTCTTCAAATAACATTCATTGATGGCCACTTTACGGCTTAAGGCCTTGATGGTAATAGGCTCGCCAATGTGTTGCAACAATACTTCCCGTGCCTTCAATATCTTTTCCCTGTCTTCCTCGTTTGCCAGGAATTTGCAAGTAAATACAGGCTCGGTTTTTTCACCCAACATACAATCCATGCTGTATAACAACAGTATCTGTGTTTGAGCATTGATGAAAATGTTTTCCAGCGTATCTGTGTAAGTGTGATTCAGCAATGCTTCAATGGCCATCCGTGTTTTTTTGCACAGGGGCAGCATTTTAGAGAAGGAACTGGGATGTTTAAATGCCAATACATTGTCAGACAAAGTATCAGGATTATTGTGCGCCCTGGCAAACTGCTGTAAGTATGCAGGTGAAAAACTGAAACTCAACACATCCACACTATCCACTTTTTCTACACATGATTTAGAGGCATTCAACTGGCAATAATCACATTCTGTTTGTTTCTTGCGGCAATACACATTTCCCGATACGCAGAATTTCAGTTCCAGGTAATGGGCATCGGGGTTGTTTTTTTCATAATGGTATTCTAGTATGCCGGTATCTTCAATTGGCCATTTCGGATTTTTTTTATACCGGTTGATGGCATACTTCACAGACCCGGGAACTGTGCGTTCTGTTTCCATCAACAATTCCAGTTCGTCATGCAGGAACGGCTGCTGGTGTGCAATGGTTAATATATCTTGCGAAATGCTCATTTTAAAAATGCAAATGTAAGCTTTCTCTGGAGGGGAACCTATTTGATGGTTAAACTTTAAGAACTTATTACAGTATTATTACAATAGCCGGACCACAATTGCCGAAGGGTTTAAAATGAGGCATTGATTTGACATTAGTAACCAGCGATTTACAAAGTATTATTATAGCTGATAAACGGGGGAAACTTGTTTACAAAATAGGTTAAAATAAAGGGCTTTACATGCACAGAAGCCCTCCCTTTTCGTTACATTTGCAGGAATCTGAATTTTCACAAATTTAAAGCGATTTCAAAGCATTTATGAGTACAGAAACAGCATCAATTCCTACCCCGGCCAATTCAGGCTACAGCGCAGATAGCATACAGGTTTTAGAAGGTTTAGAGGCGGTTCGGAAAAGGCCCGCCATGTACATTGGCGACATTAGTGTGAAAGGTCTTCATCACCTTGTGTACGAGGTGGTAGATAACTCCATTGACGAAGCCCTTGCCGGCCATTGTAAAAACATTGATGTAACAATTAACGAGGACAACTCCATCACGGTAAAGGATGACGGACGTGGTATACCTACTGGTATGCACACCAAGGAAAATCGAAGTGCTTTAGAAGTTGTAATGACCGTATTGCACGCAGGTGGTAAATTCGATAAAGGCTCCTATAAAGTGTCTGGTGGTTTGCATGGTGTAGGTGTGAGTTGCGTAAACGCACTAAGTACCAAATTGCATGTTACCGTTCGCAGGGAAGGTAAACTGTTTGAGCAGGAGTATCGAACGGGTATTCCGCAATATCCTGTAAGAGAAATAGGTATCAGCGATAAAACAGGTACCATGGTGCAATTCTGGCCCGATGACAGCATTTTTACCACAACCGAATACAATAAGGAAATCCTGGAAGGGCGCCTCAGGGAGCTGGCTTACTTGAATCGGAAGATTAGTATCATATTGAACGACCTTCGGGAAAAAGATGAGCAAGGCAACACTTATACCAAAGTTTTTTATAGCGAAGGTGGTATTGTTGAGTTCGTAGAAAGCATCGATAAGAATGCTAATAGATCTCCGTTAATACCGCAAACCATTTATTGCGACGGGCACGACGAAAAGAGCAATGTAGCGGTAGAAGTAGCCATGACCTATAATGCGGGCTACCAGGAGCACATTTTTAGTTATGTAAATAATATCAATACAATTGAAGGTGGTACTCACGTAGCAGGCTTCCGCCGTAGTATTACCCGTGTTTTTAAAAGCTATGGCGATAAGCAAGGCATGTTTGATAAGGCCAAAGTGGCCATTGAAGGTGATGATTTTCGGGAAGGTATCAGCGCCATTATATCAGTAAAAGTTCCGGAACCACAGTTTGAAGGGCAGACAAAAACAAAGCTGGGTAACAGCGAGGTGATGGGTATAGTAGATACCACCCTTAGCCGGGTATTGGAAGCCTACCTGGAGGAAAATCCAAAGGATGCCAAGACCATTATTCAGAAAGTGATATTGGCAGCACAGGCCCGCGCCGCTGCAAAGCGTGCCCGTGATATGGTACAGCGCAAAAGCGTACTAACCGGCGGTGGATTACCAGGTAAACTGGCTGATTGTAGTGAAAAAGATCCGGGTATGTGCGAACTCTTCCTGGTGGAGGGTGACTCGGCCGGCGGAACTGCAAAACAAGGCAGGGACAGGAGCTTCCAGGCTATACTGCCATTACGTGGTAAGATCCTTAACGTAGAAAAGGCAATGGAGCATAAAATTTACGACAACGAGGAGATAAGAAATATGTTTACCGCTTTGGGTGTTAAGATCGGAACACAGGAAGATCCGAAAGCCTTAGACACTTCTAAACTCCGTTATCATAAACTGATCATTATGACGGATGCTGATGTGGATGGAAGCCACATTGCAACCCTTATCATGACATTTGTTTTCCGTTACATGAAAGAATTGGTAGAGCAAGGATATGTGTACATTGCCCAGCCACCTTTATACCTCGTTAAAAAAGGTAAAGAGCAGGAATATGCCTGGAATGATACAGAGCGCAAGCAATTAATAGCACTATTGGGTCAGGGAAAAGACGACAGCGTTAACACACAGCGATATAAAGGTTTGGGTGAGATGAACGCAGAACAATTGTGGGAAACCACTATGAACCCTGCCACCCGTACCTTGAAGCAGGTAACCATTGATAGTGCTGCTGAGGCAGATCGTATCTTTAGTATGCTAATGGGGGATGAAGTGCCACCACGCAGGGAATTCATTGAAACCCATGCGAAATACGCAAAAATCGATGTTTAATCCGAGGGTGCTGGATGTAATAGCCGAGCCGAAAGAATAGATTAATCGACTCTTTTTTTGAATGAGGGTTAATTATACATTAAACTTTTATTTAATTCAAAAACAGTAATTTTTGGTTAAATCGTTTTTTTTAGTAGCTTGTACTGTTAAGTTCAGTTAAGAACCCATATTTACTAACTATAAATTCAATCAAAATGTCAAAAATGTTAACAGCCTATTGCATGAAAACAAAGGAAAAAAACTGTCCTATGCATGATGCAGTAATAACCAAAACCAGCCGTGGCGGATATATGGCCCAGGGCAACGACGGTAAAGGAAACAAGATGACTACCATGCTTGCGGAAGCAAGGGCTTTAGAAGCCATAAAAGATGGTGTAGCCAAGAAAGGCTTTTAGTATTGCTGTATTTAAAAAATTTAAAACCATCCCAATCTGCGGATGGTTTTTTTATGAGGTATCTTTCTATAATTCATGAGATCATTTTTTCTTTGCATATTTTTTCTGGGTTTATCAGCAGCAGCAACCGTTTCGGCCCAGTATACGGTGAACCTGAATGCTACCAGGGATAACTGTAATTGTTATACCCTTACTAGAGATTTTTTGCACCAAAGTGGGTCTGTTTGGAATAATAATAAGATAAACCTTACCCAATCTTTCAACTTTACTTTTGATGTGTTCCTTGGTTATAAAGATGTTGGTGCAGATGGTATTGCCTTTGTATTGCAGCCTATCAGCACTAGTGTAGGAAGTACCGGCGGCGGCATGGGGTATGTGGGCATTACCCCGGCAGTAGGCGTTACACTAGATACCTATTCAAACTTTCAGGACAGCGATCCCTCTTACGATCATATAGCCATTCAACTGAATGGCAACGTTAACCACGGTTCACCCAACACAATAACTCCGCTTACTGCCATATCAGCCAGTAGTGATAATGTGGAAGACGGACAGGTTCATTTTTTACGGGTAGCCTGGGATGCACCAACCAAAAACTTAAGAGTATTTTTTGATGCTGTTCAACGGCTGAATGTAACCAACGATTTTGTAACTACTGTTTTTGGAGGAGATCCATTGGTGTTTTGGGGCTTTACAGGTGCAACTGGTGGATTATCTAATGAACAGGGTTTTTGTACCAGTCTTCAACCTAAATTCTTCTTTGGCCCCGGCCAGCAAACATGTGTTGGGGTACCTATCATTTTTAATGACTCTACCGTAACATTTGGAGGGATAATAAAAAAATACTGGGACTTTGGCGATGGCAGTCCGATAGATTCGGTAAGCAATAGCCCCACGCATACTTACAGCACAGCCGGCGTTTATAATGTTAAGCTTTCAGTACTGGCGGCAGATAGCTGTAGTGCAGTTTTCAATAGCTCCGTAACAGTAGGTACCAAGCCGGTGGCGGCCTTCAACTTTAATGATAACTGTATTTTAAATACGATGAGTTTTACCGATTCTTCTTATGCAACTGTAGGTACCATCAACAACCGCAACTGGGATTTTGGTAATGGCCAAACTGGTACAGGTACTAGTCCAACAACAACATATGCTACCCCAGGTAATAAACTCGTAAAGCTGGTAGCCACCTCTTTACAGGGCTGCGTATCAGATACCCTGGTTAAAACAATTCGCATTGTGGGCAGGCCTGTTGTTGACTTTAGTTTTACTGATTCAGTTTGTCTGGGAACAGCTATTTCATTTACTGGAAACGTAAAAAGTAGTACAGACCCGGTTACCGGTTATCGTTGGGATTTTGGAAACGGCAATCTCGCCAATACAAAAGATACCAGCTTCACTTTCTCTTCTCCAGGCACCCATACAGTTAGTTTTAGTGCTACCAGTAATGTAAGCGGGGCTTGTTATGGCACCGTTACTAAAACAGTTTTTATAGCAGATAAACCTATAGCCAGTTTTAAGCAGCCGGGCATTTGCCAGGGCGCTTCGGTAGTGTTTACAGATTCCTCTTATTCAAGCGACGGAACGGTTGTTAATAGCTGGTGGTGGAACCTTGGCAATGGCAATACTTCAATGAATCAAAACCCTGCCACCAGTTTTGCAGTAGCAGGCACAACCAATATTTCGCTGGTAGTGCGTTCAGCAAATGGTTGCGTTTCTGATACCGTTGTCAGGTCCGTGGCAATCAACCCTAAACCAGTAGCAGCCTTTTTGATAAAGGGGAGTCTTTGCGCAGGAATGCCGGCCAACTTGATGGATTCGTCAAAAATTGCTAGTGGCGTTATTAATAGTTATACATGGATTAATAATAATGCTGTAGTAAGTACGGCACAAAATCCTTTTTTTGTATTACCTGCAGGTAATCAATTGATCAGCCTCGTGGTGCGCTCTGCCAGCGGTTGCAGTTCTGATACTTTCAGGAGATCGGTTGTTATACTGCCGAGGCCACAGATTGCGATGAGCTTTAATGATGCATGTAAGAATACATCGATCAATTTCCTGGGTAGCAAAACCAATAATAACCTGGTAAGTTCCTGGCAATGGTTTTTTGGCGATGGTAGCGGTGCTGCTACACAAACAGCTACCCATGCTTACACAAATAACGGCAGCTACCCGGTGCAGTTATTTGCTGTTGATAATAATGGATGCAATTCCGACACGTTGAAAAGAAACATAACGATTTATGGTACCAATGCCTTTGCAGGCGATGATGTAATTGCAGCATCGGGTCAGCCCGTGCAACTACAGGCGAGTGGCGGCTTAAGTTATGAGTGGGCGCCTGCCACAGGATTATCTAACGCAGCTATTGCCAATCCTGTTGCCACCAATACAACAGATCGCCAGTATATTCTAAAAGCATTTACGCCGGAAGGCTGCGAAAGCTATGATACCCTGCAGGTAAAAATTTATAAAGGGCCGGATATATATGTGCCCGGTGCCTTCACTCCCAACAATGATGGCCTCAATGATCTTTTCCGTGCAATACCCGTGGGCATTAATCAATTTGAATTCCTGGCGGTGTATGACCGTTACGGGCAGTTGATTTTTAAAACCAGCAATTCGCAGGAAGGATGGGATGGGACCATCAATGGTGCCGCACAGCAAACGGGCACCTATGTGTGGATGGCTGCTGGCACAGATTTTAATGGTAAACGAATTGTAAAGAAGGGGTCAGTAGTTTTGTTGAGGTAGAAAGTGAGCGAGGGTGGCTGAAAATTTTATTAGCCCACAACAGTTTTTGCGGACAGTACAGCCTGGCGCATCTTATTAATAAAGCGATGCAGTTCATTCATATTCTTAATGTCTTCCACCACAAGAATTCCGTTTTTACCCACCTGCTTTAATTTTCCTTTATTGGTACCTGTCTGCAGAAATTGCAGAATGCCTGTAAAAGTTTCACTTTGAAAATAAGGAGAATCAGGATTGCTTACAAAGAAACATTTAAGTGTATCATTCTTCAGGAACATTTTTTCGAAGCCCAGTTCTACTGCAATTTTCCTGCAACGAACTGTGGTAAAAAGATCTTCTGCCGCAGGCGGAATGGCACCAAAGCGATCGGTTAGTTCTTGGTGGAATGCCTGTAATGCTTCTTCATTTTCGCAATTATCCAACCTGCTGTATAAGCTCAATCTTTCTGTAATACTCTCTACATAACTGTCAGGTATCAAGATTTCCAGGTCGGTATCAATACTGCAATCACTTACAAAATCATCCTGTTTGTTGATTTCTTCTTTGAACAAATCCCTGAATTCATTTCGCTTCAGTTCTTTAATGGCTTCGTCTAAAATTTTCTGGTACATTTCAAAACCAATCTCTGCAATAAAGCCACTCTGCTCGCCGCCAAGCATGTTGCCTGCGCCACGAATGTCCAGGTCTCTCATGGCAATTTGGAAACCACTACCCAGGTCGCTGTATTGCTCCAGGGTTGCCAATCTTTTGCGGCTGTCTGTTGGCAAAGTTGCCAATGATGGCGCCATCAGGTAACAAAAAGCTTTTTTATTACTCCTGCCAACCCGACCTCGCAACTGGTGCAAATCGCTCAGCCCAAACTGGTGGGCATTGTTTACAATAATCGTATTTACATTGGGTATATCTACACCGCTTTCTACAATATTTGTACAGACGAGTACATCATATTTCTTATCCATAAAATCCAGGATAGTATCTTCCAGGTCGTCGCCATCCCCGTCCGTACCGGAACGGGCGGGCATTTGACCGTGAGCATAGGCAATGCTCAGGTCTGGGCAAAGGCCTTGGATCAATCCTTTCATTTCCTGCAGGCCTTTTACCCGGTTATGAATAAAAAATACCTGGCCGCCTCTTTCTGTTTCATAATAAATAATATCCCTGATGGCATCCTCGTTAAAGGTCATTACTTCTGTTTGAATGGGTTGCCGGTTGGGTGGGGGTGTATTGATGATACTCAGGTCTCGTGCACCCATCAGGCTGAACTGTAGAGTTCTTGGGATAGGTGTAGCCGTTAGTGTGAGCGAATCTACCGTCGTACGTAGTTGTTTTAATTTTTCTTTTGCAGCAACACCAAACTTCTGCTCTTCGTCTATTATCATTATGCCCAGGTCTTTAAACTGTGCAGCCTTGCCCAACAAGGCATGGGTGCCAATGATGATATCTATTTTTCCATCCGCTACTTTTTGAAAAGTTTCTTTCTTTTGTTTGGCCGATTTAAAGCGGTTGATGAAATCTACCGTTACCGGGAAATCTTTCAGCCTGTCAGAAAAAGTTTTGTAATGCTGGTATGCCAGGATGGTGGTAGGTACCAGTACTGCAGCCTGCTTGCCATCAGCCACCGATTTAAAAGCCGCCCTGATGGCAATCTCCGTTTTTCCGAATCCTACATCGCCGCACACCAACCTATCCATGGGCGAAGGCTTTTCCATATCCCGTTTTACGTCTTCAGTTGCTTTGCCCTGGTCGGGCGTATCTTCATAAATAAAGCTTGCTTCCAGTTCGGTTTGCATATAATTATCCGGGCTGTGGGCAAAGCCTTCCAGGCTTTTACGCTGGGCATATAATTTAATAAGGTCGGTGGCAATATCTTTTACCTGCCGTTTGGTTTTTTCTTTCAGCTTGTTCCATACATCACTACCCAGCTTATTCATTTTGGGTACCGTGCCTTCCTTACCGCTGTATTTACTGATTTTGTGCAGCGAAGAAATATTTACATACAGCAGGTCACCATCTTTATATTGAATTCGCACAGCTTCCTGCATCCGGCCATTTGCATCAATCTTCTGCAGGCCACTGTACACACCCACACCATGGTCAATATGCGATACATAATCTCCTGGCTGCAGTTCCCGCAGTGTTTTTAATGTGAGTGCTTTATTTTTAGAAAAAGCCTGCTTCACTTTGTATTTATGATAACGTTGAAAAACCTGGTGATCGGTATAGCACACCAGCTTCAGGTCATTATCAATAAAGCCTTCGTGTATGGAAGTAGGTATGGGCGTTACCTGCACCTCTGCTTTCAGGTCAGTAAAAATAGTGTGCAGCCGCTCTAACTGTTTGGGGTTTTCGGCAAAAATAAAAATGTTGTATTTTTCTTTCTCCAGGTCCTGCAGATTTTTTATCAGCAGGTCGAACTGCCTGTTGAAAGCAGGCTGGGCCTTGGTGGCAAACTTGAATACTTTATCATTTCCCTCGTTGATAAAGTATGCCCTGGTTCCAATTTCAAGTGTATGACGTTGTTTTATTTCCGCTTCCAGCGAAGCTGCACTAACAAAATCAATTTTTGATACGGATGATTTAGTATTGATCTCGCTGGTTTCAGAAACGGGTTCGGCAGTTACCGCCGTATCTAACAACTCCAGGAATATATCAAGGTCTTCTTCCTGTTGTTCTATTTTTTCTTTTATGAAATTCCAGTCCTCGCACCATACCACGCTGTTGGCTGGCAAAAATTCCATTAAGGAAACTTTTTCGCCACTCTCAAATTGTGTGTCTACGTTTGGTATGATGTTTACCTGCAATAATTTTCTTTCGCTTAGCTGTGTTTCCGGATCGAATATGCGGATACTATCTACATCATTTCCGAACAATTCTATGCGGTAAGGTTTTTCGTTTCCAAAAGAATAGATGTCTAAAATGCCACCTCTTACAGCAAACTGGCCGGGTTCGTAAACAAAATCTGTTCTTACAAAACCGTAGTCCACAAATTTCTGCAGCACCTTATTTACATCAAGTACTTCTGCCTGTTTAATGCTGATAATATTTTCCGTAAGTGTTTTTGGTAATACTACTTTTTCAAACAACGCTTCGGGGTAGGTTACCATTACTTTTTTATTTCCACCTGCAGCAATCCTGGTTAGGGCTTCTGTTCTCAGCATTACATGGCTGCTGTTTAGCAACTGGTAATTCTTTTTATTTTTAAAGGAAGAAGGAAAGTAAAAAATATCTAATGCGTGTGTAATATTCTCCAGCGTATTCTGGAAATAGGCGGCTTCTTCAGCATCCCGAAGCACCACGATGTGGTTTAACTGGGCCGTGGCAGCATGGTTAAAAACGGCTGCCATTACAAACTGGGAAGCACTACCCTCAAGGCCCTGCAGGTGCAGGTGCGATGGACTGGACAAAGTGATCCTGTCCGCAATTGAAAAACAGCGGGAATCATTTTGGTAGAAATTCATCAACACATCCAGGTTCATCCGGCTGCAAAGATAAGGCGTATTGCTGCAAGGCGGATAAGTTTGTGTATTTGCAGATCGTTAATTAATACTTGTAAAAAATTACAGCGTATGAAGGTAATTTCAAAATGACAGCATTTAAATTTTGCGACAGAGAGGTTATACAATTGAAGTTTAATGGCTATATTACTCAAAATTTAATTTATGGCATTACAACCATGGCGCACCGGAAAAGTTATCCGGATAGAACAACAAACGGCCAGTACCCGCAGGTTTTTTATCCAGATTCCTGAATTGGAAAAATTTGATTTTGAACCGGGGCAGTTTGTAACACTGGACCTGCCGATACATGAAAAGCCCAACAAACGCTGGCGCAGTTATTCAATAGCAAGCTGGCCCGATGGTACTAATGTATTTGAGTTATGCATAGTGTTGCTGGAAGATGGTGCCGGCACCAACTACCTTTTTAACGAAGTTACAGAAGGTACCGAGCTTACGCTGAGAGGACCCGTAGGCGTTTTTACGTTGCCTGAACCAATAGACAAAGATATTTTTCTTGTTTGCACAGGCACAGGTATTGCCCCTTTCAGGAGCATGATTCATCACCTGGTGAATCATAATATTCCACATCAGAAAATTCACCTGGTGTTTGGTTGCCGCAAATTTGGCGATGCATTATACGCTAACGAACTAAAGGAGCTGATGCGTTTGGATCCTGATTTTCATTTTTACACGGCTTATTCAAGAGAGGTGCCTGGCAACTACGATCATCTTGTGAGGATAGGATATGTGCACCAGGTGTATGAAGATATTTGCAAAGCAAATATGGTAGATGATCCGGAAAACCCAGGCGAGAAAAAGCTGAAGCCGATGAGTTTTTATTTATGCGGATGGAAGAATATGATTGATGAGGCCAAGCAACGGATACTGGCGCTCGGTTATGACCGCAAATCAATTCACCAGGAATTATACGGATAAAAAAAACATCCCGGTACATTGTACCCGGATGCTTCATTTAAATTGAAATTATTTTCTAGAAATTATACCCCACACTTACCGCTCCAAAAGGTTGAATAAAACCATTTGCAAAGAGCGGTGTGAAACCTGCTCTCCAGGAAAAGCCGCCGTCTTTGGGCATGCGCCTGTACATAAAAGATGCAGTGCCTAAAAATTGTGTCGATTCATCTTGATAGTAATCTAAAATATCCAGCTTTTTACCAATGTATGTTGCCCCAATGCCCACTTCAAATACATTAACTGAAGTAGGTTTGCCAAATAAATAGTTTAATTGTACCGGAACTGTAACAACCGAACGGGTTCTGTAATCGTAACCAGTATTGGGGTCGAAAGTTGATTGATCAGCCGTAACAAAACCCAATCCTATCCTGCCCCCCAAACCAAAAGGCGATTTTTTGAAACGGGTATCGAAGTTGGCAGAAAATAAAATACCTGGTCCGCCTAATTCTGCATAGAAACTATGCTGCGTGCCCACCATGTTATTTTCTTTTTGTTGGGCAAAGCTGTTGATGCCGGTACACAGCAGCGCAATTAATAAAATACTTTTCATAAAAAGGGTTAAAGGGTTGATGAATAATATACGAAAAGCATAGAGTGGAACCCTGATTGAATTGCTGCTTTGTATAGCTGTTAAATTTAATTCATGAGTTTTAACACAAGGGCTTTTACATCGGCGATAGGAATTCTTTCCTGGCGCATATCGTCCCGATAGCGAATGGTTACGGTGTTGTCTTCTATGGTTTGATGATCTATGGTAATACAGAAAGGCGTACCAATTGCATCCATCCTGCGGTAGCGTTTACCAATGGCATCTTTTTCTTCATAAAAACACATGAAACTTCCCTTGCATTCATTCATCAGTTCTTTGGCAATTTCCGGAAGTCCGTCTTTTTTTGTCAGCGGTAAAATGGCCAGTTTGGTAGGGGCAATTTTTGCGGGAATGCGCAATACCACCCGGCTGTCTTCTGTACCATCTTCCTTGGTCCATTTTTCTTCCGCATAGGCAAGGCTGATAATGGTAAGGAACAAACGATCGAGGCCGATAGAAGTTTCTATAACAAAAGGTGTGTAATTACCGTATGGCTTGCCTTCCTCATTCAGGTCATTATCAAAATACTGAATTTTCTTTTTGCTGAATTTTGCATGCTGGCTAAGATCAAAATCCGTACGGCTGTGAATTCCTTCGAGTTCTTTCCAGCCAAAAGGAAATTCAAATTCAATATCCAGTGCAGCATCTGCATAGTGCGCCAGTTTCACATGGTCGTGAAAACGTAATTTCTCTGCAGGTACGCCCATGCTTTCCAGCCATTGTTTTCTTTCATTTTTCCAAAAGTTGAACCATTCCATTTGAGCGCCGGGGCGAATGAAGTATTGCATTTCCATTTGCTCAAATTCCCGCATGCGGAATATGAATTGCCTTGCAACAATTTCATTCCTGAATGCCTTGCCTACCTGTGCTATGCCGAAAGGAATTTTCATCCTGCCGGTTTTTTGTACGTTAAGGTAGTTTACAAAAATGCCCTGTGCAGTTTCCGGCCGCAGGTAAATTTTATCTGCCTCTTCTGCCACACTACCAATCCTTGTGTCAAACATCAGGTTAAACTGGCGAACATCCGTCCAGTTTTTGGTTTTGCCAATAGCACATTTTATATTATTGTCTTCTACCAGTTTTTTTAGTCCGGCCATATCATCTGCAACCAATAGTTGGTCCATGTCAGCCAGCAATTTTTCACCAGCTTCTTTATCTAAAGTTTCTGCATGGCCTTCTATCAAATGATCTACCCGGTAGCGTTTATTGCTGTCCTTGTTGTCTATCATCGGGTCGCTGAAGTTATCTACGTGGCCGCTTGCTTTCCAAACGGTAGGATGCATAAAGATGGCCGCATCAATACCCACGATATTTTCGTGCAGTTGTGTCATGCTTTTCCACCATTCGTCCTTCAAATTCTTTTTTAGCTGGGCACCCAACTGTCCATAATCGTATACCGCTGCTAGTCCATCATATAGTTCAGAAGATTGAAAAATGTATCCATATTCTTTGCAATGAGAGATCAGTTCCTGGAACCTGCCTGCCGGTGAGGCAGCATTGTTTGTTTCGTTTGCCATGGGCGCAAAGATAGGCGTTTAGCTGTTTTTATGTAACCGGATTTTTAGGGCAAGCAACCGTTCATTTTGTATAAAAAAAACCACCGGCTGTAAACCGGTGGCGTTGGAGTTTATACAGAACTAACCCTATCAAATTAACTACATCCCAAACTATTACCGCAGTTTAAACATTTGTAACAAGTGCCGCTACGCACGGTAATATGGCCACAGGTATTACAAGCCGGGGCATCGCCCTGCATGCTTCTTGCAGCAGCATTTACGGCATCCATTCCGTTGGCGGTTTTAAAAGAAATATATTTCTCTGGCGCTATAGTTTGTGGTTTGTTAACCACCCGCACATCACTTAACTCCTGTTTCCTGTTGCCAATGGTTGGGGTTGCTTCATCCCATACATCGTTGCCCATGTTACCAATCTCAGGCTTATCTAACACATGCACCAGGTCTGTGCGGCCAAGGTATTCATAGGCCAGCGCACGGAACATGAAATCGATAATAGAAGTGGTGGTTTTAATATTCGGATGCTCCACCATTCCTGCTGGTTCAAACCTGGTAAATACAAACTTCTCTACATATTCTTCTAAAGGCACACCGTATTGTAAACCTATAGAAATAGCAATAGCAAAACAGTTAAGCATGCTACGCATGGTTGCACCTTCTTTGGCCATATCGATAAAGATCTCTCCAAGGGTGCCATCATTATATTCGCCGGTACGCAGGAATAATGCCTGCCCGTTAATCTTGGCTTTTTGTGTAAAGCCCCTGCGCTTTGCCGGTAAAGCCCTACGCTCTACGATCATTGCCAGTTGGCGTTTTAGGGATGTATCAGCACTGCTCTGTACTCGTTTATTCATTTCCTCCAAAAGGTCATCAATGGTAAGTTTCGACATATCTACAAAGGAAGCGGATTCTTTTTCTTCTGTTACTTCTGCATCATCGCCTTTTTTCTTTTTATCAGACTTGTTGCTCAATGGTTGGCTAAGTTTGCTGCCATCACGGTACAGTGCACATGCTTTTAATCCCAGTTCCCAGCTTAGCCTGTATGAGTCTGCAATCTCTTCTACCTTTGCCTCGTTTGGCAGGTTTATAGTTTTGCTGATGGCGCCACTGAGGAAAGGTTGTGCTGCAGCCATCATTCTTATGTGGCCATGTGCATGAATATAACGCTGGCCAATTTGCCCGCATTTATTTGCACAATCAAAAACAGATAAATGTTCTTCTTTCAAATAAGGTGCACCTTCCACAGTCATCGTTCCACATATATAAATATTAGCAGCGTCTATTTGTTCATCTGTAAAGCCCAGCGCTTCCAGTAAGCTCCATTCAAAATCATGATACTGTTCTGATTTAAAACCCAGTCGTTGCAGGCAGGCTTCACCAAGGCAGTATACGTTAAATACAAAACCAATTTCGAATGCACTTGCCATGGCTGCATTTAATTTTTCAATCTCGTTTGGCAAGAGGCCTTTCTCACTCAAAGAAATTTCATTGATGTGTGGCGCACCTTTTAAAGTAGCATGGCCTTTGGCGTAATTCACGATTTCTTCCAATTCTTTTTCGCTGTACTTTAAATTGCGCAATGCCTGTGGTACGCTTTGGTTGATAATTTTAAAATATCCACCACCACTCAGCTTTTTAAATTTCACTAATGCAAAATCGGGTTCTACTCCGGTTGTATCGCAGTCCATCACAAGGCCGATAGTTCCTGTTGGTGCTATCACGGTGGTTTGTGCATTGCGATATCCAAATTTTTCACCTTGCTGCACAGCCGTGTCCCATGATTTGGTGGCAGCTTTCAGCAAATAATCAGGGCAGTATTTTGCGTTGATACCCTGCGGCTTAATTTCAATTCCTTCGTAAGCATCCATTGCGTCGTAGGCAGCAGCACGGTGATTGCGCATCACCCTCAACATATGTTCTTTGTTCAGTTTGTATTTATCAAAAGCTCCCAGGAAGCTGGCCATTTCTGCAGAAGTACTGTAAGCAACGCCGGTCATAATAGCTGTAATAGCACCGGCAATTCCCCTTGCTTCTTCACTATCGTAAGCAATGCCGCTCACCATCAGCATAGAGCCAAGGTTGGCATAACCTAATCCCAATGTGCGGTAATCGTAAGAAAGCTGGGCCACTTCTTTAGAAGGGAACTGCGCCATCAACACAGATATTTCCAGCACTACCGTCCACAACCGGCAGGTATGTTCAAAACCGGCAACATCAAACTGGTTGTTAGCTTCATTAAAGAAACGACGCAGGTTAACGCTTGCAAGGTTGCATGCCGTATTATCAAGGAACATATATTCGCTGCATGGATTGCTTGCCCTGATGGGGCCTCCTTCGGGGCAGGTATGCCATTCGTTAATAGTGGTATCATATTGTGTTCCGGGATCTGCGCAACGCCAAGCCGCATAATTTATCTGGTCCCACAAGTCCTTTGCTTTAATGCTTTTCATGGTGTGGCCATCACTTCTTGCCTTCAGCTCCCAATCGCCGTTTTCATCCAGTTTTTTAAAAAAGCTGTTAGGTACCCTTACACTATTGTTGCTGTTTTGTCCGCTTACGGTGCGGTAAGCTTCCCCTTCGTAATCGCTGGGATAGCCAGCCGCAATTAAGGCAGCTACCTTTTTTTCTTCCTCGTATTTCCAGTTTACAAATTGTTCAATTTCGGGATGGTCAAGGTCAAGGCAAACCATCTTAGCTGCACGGCGGGTAGTGCCGCCACTTTTAATAGCACCGGCTGCACGGTCACCAATTTTAAGAAAACTCATGAGGCCACTACTGGTACCACCACCACTAAGCTTTTCATGTTCGCCACGAATGCTGCTGTAGTTGGTACCCACACCGCTACCATATTTAAATATCCTTGCTTCCCTTACCCAAAGGTCCATGATGCCACCATCATTTACCAGGTCGTCTTCTACACTTAATATAAAACAAGCATGTGGTTGTGGGCGTTCGTATGCGCTGGTAGATTTTTTAAGCATACCATCTTTCGCATCCACGTAATAGTGACCCTGTGGTTTTCCGGTAATGCCATATACTTCATGTAACCCTGTGTTAAACCATTGCGGGCTATTAGGCACGCAAGCCTGGTTCAGGATAGAATATACCAACTCATCATAAAACACCAAAGCATCATTTGGAGTAGCAAAATAATTATACCGCTCGCCCCAAACACGCCAGCAATGAGCCATACGGTGTGCAACCTCTTTGCTGCTTTTTTCCCTGCCGGTGGTTCCGTCGGGTTGTGGTACACCTGCTTTCCTGAAATATTTTTGCGCCAAAATATCTGTTGCAATCTGGCTCCATTGTTTAGGAACTTCCACATTATCCATCTGGAATACAATTTCACCGGAAGGATTCTTTATGACCGACGTACGGTAATCGTACTCAAACATATCAAAAGGGCTCACACCATCTTTGGTGAACTGGCGGGAAAAGCGCAAGGCTTTTACAGATTGCTTTTTTGTTGGCATAAAATAATTGTTGTTTAAGTTAGTAAGGCAAACAGGCATTTCAAAATACCGTAGGGAAACGAATTTATCTTTTGTAAATCAAAAAACGAATAGATAAATATTAACAAGCTGTGGACAAATTATGTGGACATTTTGTCAAGTGTGTGGTAGCGTAGTTTCTATTGATTTTAAGCCCCGGAATTAATAATTTATTTTTTTTAAGAGCAGGTTTTATGTAAATGTGTGTGCAAAAAGACGTTGATTGATGGTAACATTTGTCGTATTGATTAAACATTGCATTAAATCAAGAACTTATGTGTGCTAATGGTTGCTGTCGCATATCTTTATTTATCATTTAAAGTTATTTACCAATGAGAGTTGTTATACAAAGAACATCACAGGCATCTGTTACTATTGATGGTAATAAAACTGCCGAGATCGGTAGCGGGCTATTGGTGCTTGCAGGCATAGAAGATGCTGATACCATGGAAGATATAGAATGGGTGAGCAACAAAATTACCGGGCTGCGTATCTTTAATGATGAAGCGGGAGTTCCTAATATTGCTGTAAAGGAAACCGGGGGAGATATTTTGCTAGTAAGCCAGTTTACATTATTTGCTGCTACCAGAAAGGGGAACCGCCCTGGTTATACAAGGGCCAGTAAACCTCCCATAGCCATCCCCCTGTACGAACAGTTGATTGCGCAGTTAGAAAAGGATTTGGGAAAGCCTATTTACACGGGTGTATTTGGCGCTGACATGAAAATAGGCCTGCTAAATGATGGTCCCGTTACGATAATCATCGACAGTAAGGCGAAAGAATAACACATTCAATTTTAAAAATTATTACATGACCATAGAACAAGCGCAGGCATCTGTTGATGACTGGATAAAGACCTTTGGAGTAAGATACTTCAGCGAACTGACCAACCTCGGTATTTTAATGGAAGAAGTGGGAGAGCTGTCGCGGCTGATGGTACGAAAGTATGGAGAGCAATCTTTTAAAGAATCAGACAAAGGCACAGCACTTGCTGATGAAATGGCCGATGTGTTATGGGTATTGATATGCCTTGCTAACCAAACCGGTGTTGATCTTACAAAAGCGCTGGAACAAAACATCGCAAAAAAAACCGGCAGAGATGCCAACAGACATAAGGATAATGAGAAGCTAAGTTAGTGTCATTGCTGCCGGCAGGTAATAGATTCCAGCAATACCCATCTTCCTTATATATTTGTGTTATGGTATCATCTTACTTTACTTACAACAAACCCAAAGTTATTCAGGCATTGCGTTATCATTTTATCAGCAGGAGTGAAATAAAAGTGCTGATGATATTTGTAAATGTATTTGCCATTTTATCTGCGTTGCTTTTTTACTTCAAAAAAATAAGCCCGGTGGCATTCCTGCTTAGCTCATTGTTCTGGTTTGTATTGATGGTAGTTTTCTGGTTCTTGCTTCCACAAATTATTTATCGTAAGGCTGCTACTTTTAAAGATAGTTTCAGGGCCAAATTATCTGCCAGCGATTTTACTATAGAAAATGAGCGAGGTAGTCGTGGTTGGGAGTGGTCAAGTTTCAGTACCTGGATGGAGAGTCCGCATTTCTTTCACCTTTACTTTAATGCAAGGTCATTCTTTATAATTCCTAAAGAAGCCTTTGAAGGAGATACTGTACATGAAGCCCGAAAAATTTTTACAGAAAAAATTAAAAGGTAGTTACAGGAGTTTTTCCATTACATGGTGTTGCACATTAACTTCTTTAAATGGGCCGCCCTTAATATGGTAGTCATATTTTTCGTAGAAGCCGATGGCGGTATCACGGGCATGCATAAATATTTTCTTGTAGCCTTTATCCCGGGCCAGTTTTTCGGCAAACGAAAGAATAGATGCCCCGATTCCTTTTCGCTGCAGGTTATCTTTTACAGCCATTTGTCTTAGTTGCAAAGACTTGTCATCTGCTTTGATGAGCATACAGCAACCCAACAACTCATCTTCTTCGTAAGCTGCAATATGAATATGTTCTTTTTCCATTTCAAGGTCTTCCCTGGTAAACTCGAGCCCAAGTGGCTGACGCAGTATGGAATACCTGAGCTGAATGACCTGGTTATATTCACTTGATCCGTGATCTATTTGTTTTAATCCCATCTTTAAGTTGATTGGTTTGTTCGTATATGCCCCAAAGTTTTACAATATACATAAATTTTCACATCCGAAATTATCCCTCAAAAATTAGATTTTGGCGCTGATATTGAATATCGTTTAAAATATATATGACTGAATTAATCGTTAAAGTAGCCTGTAAACCAACAAATTTGCTTAAATTAAAGTCCTGCTTAGTATTTCTTTGTAATTACATCAAAAAGTATATTTTTGCAGCTGTATAAACTAAATTTTACTACCATGTCAGACGTTGCAACAAGAGTAAAAAAAATTATTGTTGACAAATTAGGTGTTGATGAAGCAGAAGTTACTACCGAAGCTTCATTCACTAATGATTTAGGTGCCGATAGCTTGGACACCGTTGAGTTAATAATGGAATTTGAAAAAGAATTTAATATTTCTATTCCTGATGAGCAGGCTGAAACCATTACTACCGTTGGCCAGGCTGTTACTTACTTAGAAGAAAACGCTAAGTAATTCATCACTTCATTTTAATTTTCACAGGCAAATTTTATGACTTTAAAAAGAGTTGTTGTTACTGGATTAGGCGCCCTAACACCATTGGGTAAAACTGTTGATGAATATTGGCAGGGTTTAGAAAATGGTACCAGCGGTTGCGAAACTATCCAGCAATTCGACATTTCTAAATTCAAAACAAAATTTGCCTGTGAGGTTAAAAACTTTGATCCTACTGCTTACTTAGACCGAAAAGAGGCAAGAAAAATGGACCGTTACTGCCAGTTTGCATTAATTGCAAGCGATGAGGCAGTAAAAGATGCCGGTATTACAAAAGAGAACGTAAACTCAGACAGGGTGGGCGTTATTTTCGCAAGCGGTATAGGTGGTCTCATTACCTTCCAGGAAGAAGTTATCAATTTTGCATCCGGCGACGGAACGCCGAGGTTTAACCCTTTCTTTATTCCCAAAATGATTCTGGATATTGCCGCAGGGCAAATATCTATGCGTCACGGTTTTCGTGGTCCCAACTTTGCCGTTGTAAGCGCTTGCGCCAGCAGTACCAATGCCATCATTGATGCATTTGATAATATCAGGTTGAACAAAGCAGATATTATTATTACCGGTGGAAGCGAGGCGGTGATTAGTGCAGCAGGTGTTGGTGGTTTTAATGCCATGAAGGCGCTAAGCGAACGCAATGATGACCCCGCCACAGCAAGCCGTCCTTTTGATAAAGACAGGGATGGATTTGTAATGGGAGAAGGTGCAGGTGTACTGGTGCTGGAAAGCCTGGAACATGCACTTGCCAGGGGAGCAAAAATTTATTGCGAAATTGCAGGCGGCGGTGCCACGGCAGATGCGTACCATATTACTGCTCCACATCCTGAAGGATTGGGTGCAAAAAATGTAATGACGGTAGCTTTGGCTGATGCAGGAATGCAGCCAGAAGAAATTGATTACATCAATGTGCATGGAACCTCAACTCCACTAGGTGATATTGCCGAAACCAAAGCAATCCTTAGCGTTTTTGGCGAAAAAGCTTACGACCTTAATATTAGTTCTACTAAAAGTATGACCGGCCATTGCCTTGGTGCAGCAGGTGCGCTTGAAGCGCTTGCATGTATTTTGGCGGTTACCAAAGATGTTATACCTCCTACCATCAATCATTTTACTGATGATCCTGAATTTGATCCCAAACTTAACTTTACTTTTAATAAAGCGCAATACCGCACGGTGAATGCAGCACTTAGTAATACGTTCGGGTTTGGTGGCCACAACGCATCAGTTATTGTTAAGAAGTATAAGGCCAGCTAACTTTTGGTCTTATTAAAAAAATCCCGGAATTTATTTTCAAAGCAATTTGTAGTGTAGTAGAGATTTGTATGTCTGCCACATTGGATTATCTGTGCTGATTTGAATGTGTAGAACGATAAATTTTCTTGGTTATATTATTGAAACAATTAGTTTAATTTCGGCTAAATAATATTGAATAAAAATTTTGCAATTTCTCAAAACCATTTTCGATAGAGAGCCACATAATCAGGCTTTCAAAAAACAGCTAAACAATGTACTTGGTTTTACACCGGGCAATTTGAGCTTGTACAAAACTGCGTTAAGCCACCGATCGGTAAGAGAAGGTGCTGACGAAAACAATGAGCGATTGGAGTTTTTGGGAGATGCTGTGTTAAGTTCAATAATTGCTCATTACCTCTTCAGAAAATACCCATACAAAGGCGAAGGTTTCTTAACAGAAATGCGGAGTAAAATGGTAAACCGTCAAAAGCTGAACGAGATTGCTTTAAAAATGGGATTGAAAAAAATTACCTTTTACAACAAGTTCGACAACGCACTTAAAATATCACAGATATTTGGTAACACGCTGGAAGCCCTTATTGGCGCTGTGTTCCTTGATAAGGGGTATAAAAAAACACAGAGTTGGGTAGAAAAGTACATCATACTTCCACACTTGTTTATGGACGACCTGGAGTCTGTGGAGATCAATATAAAAAACAAGCTTTATGGTTGGGCCAATAAAAACGGCAAAGCCCTGGAATTTGAAACACTGGATGAGAAAATGGAAAACGGGCGCAGGCTTTTTACAATCGGTGCTACGCTTGATGGTGAGCTGGTGTCGCAAGCCAAAGGATACAATAAAAAAGATGCCAGCCAGATTGCGGCCCAACTCGCTGTAGATAAACTGGGTTTGTAAATAGATATGAGTGATGAGATATGAACGATGAGATTGCAGCATTCATCACTCATCATTTATCATTCATAATTTTTAGACATGAAATTCGGAATAATAGGAAGTGGCAGTTGGGGCACTGCCCTCGCAAAGATATTAACAGATAATGGACAGTCAATTTACTGGTGGAACCGCAGCCAGGATGCCATTGACCAGTTTAAAGCCCGCTCTCATAACCCTCAATATTTAACATCTGCCAGGTTTGATACTGCAATGTTGCAGCTAACTACCAATGTTCATGATGTGATTAGCAATGCTGATGTAATTGTGATTGCTATACCTTCTGCTTATGTTATTGAAGTGTTGGAAAAATTGCCAACAGATATTTTAAAAGGAAAAAAAATAGTATCTGCTATAAAAGGAATTCTTCCCGACCAGAACCTGCTGCTAAATGATTACCTGCGTAATAAATTCAGTTTTGAGCTTTATGATTATTTCGCAGTACTGGGGCCTTGTCATGCAGAAGAAGTTGCGCAAGAAAAATTGTCTTACCTCACTTTCGCGGGGGTAGATACACCCATGACTTTTAAGATAGCAAGTCATTTTAAAACTGATTATATAAACACCATTGTAAACAAAGATATTTTTGGTGTACAATACGCAGCAGTACTTAAAAATATTTATGCGGTGGCATCCGGTATAGCGCACGGCCTCGATTACGGAGATAATTTTTTGAGTGTGCTAATTGCCAACAGTGCCGATGAAATGGCGGGCTTTCTACGTAAGGCAGGCATAATGAATGCAGAGGTTGGTTATATAGAACACAAAAAGCAAATGGACGTTCTTCCCGAGCATAATAATTACGCTGCCTCTGTGTACCTGGGCGATTTATTAGTTACCTGTTACTCTCTCCACAGCCGAAACCGCAGCTTCGGCAATATGATCGGTAAGGGCTATAGTGTTAAATCGGCACAGCTTGAAATGAGGATGGTGGCAGAAGGCTATTTTGCCAGCCGCTGTATGTTTTACATTAATAAAGATGTGGACTCAGATATGCCAATAGCAACCGCAGTATATGACATACTCTGGAATGGCCTTTCCGCACGCCAAGGCTTTAAGCATATAGAGGAATCTCTGGTATAACAGTTATCGCTACATTTAAATTTTCTCGAACTCAACCCGGCGGTTCTGTGCCTTACCGATAGAACTGTTGTTTTCTGCCACCGGCTTTGATTCCCCTTTTCCATCTGTTTGCAGCCTGGAGCCGTCAATATTAAATTCTTTAGTAAGCATTGTTTTTACCGCCGCCGCTCTTTTTTTAGAAAGTTCAAGGTTACTGTTATCGTCTCCGTCGCTATCAGTATGGCCGGTGATCTTTAATTTCATGCTGCTGTTATCCTGCAGCACATTTGCCAATTCTTTTAGTATACCAACAGACTCCGGCAAAATGCTGGCAGAATTGGGATTGAATAAAATCCCGGTGGTTGAATATTTGCCATTTGTTTCTAACTGGCTACGGAGGTCCTGTCCGCCTTCTGCCAATCTTATATTGGAAATAAAAATTTGCTCCTTACCATCTTTGAAGTATTCAGGAAAGAATTTGATATAGTTAATTTTACCGTAGTTCGGCATCAGTCTTGGCACATCTATTTCCTTATCCTCATTGATCCATACTCTTAATCTTTTTTTATTAGCGCCAATAGCCACATGTATTTTATCCAATACATCTTTTCTAATGTCGGCTTTTACATTACTATTTATATGAGCCTCCTTATCATCGCTCACATTATTTCTTACTACCATGCCTACTGGACTATATTGACAAAAAGGAATACTGAAAACCGCATAATTTTTATCATACCGTGATAAACTCTTGGTTTCTGATAGGTAGACAGACATTTTTGCGTTGGAACTTGTCTGTCTGTCTAACCCCGATGCATATAAATCAAATTCCAGTGTATAGTCGTCTGGTAAAACTTTAGCAAGATCAGGAATATAAATGCTGC
>JBBSKH010000028.1:0-35842 GCA_038256495.1 Chitinophagales bacterium | reverse complement strand
GCCATCCTCTTTCCACAAATGATATAACACACTCCATTGTTCTATCGTAATTTCCACGCCTGCCTGCTTAAAATTCTTCTGTAACCTACGGGCAATGGCAGTACTGGCCTTACCTGTGATAAAACTGTATAACTCGCTTTTCTTAAATTGGTTGTTTGGCATATAGTTGTTTATGCAACTACATAAAGATAATGATTCATTTTAATTCTCAAAAAATTATTTTTGTGCGCCCCTGCATTGCATTATCAGGTGTAAGCGATGACCAACAAGCAAGGCAGGGCCCGGCATTTATGATATTTATACTGCTTTTTTCCATTGTTCAACTGTTGATCTATGTATTGCTGCTGCTGTATTACCGGCAGGCATGGAAGGAACTGCCCCTGTTTACAGCAGCCCCCGGCAATTGTAGCACCCGCCTTTCTGTGATCATCCCCGCAAGGAATGAAGCCGAAAGGCTACCCCGTTTGCTGGATGCGCTGGCCGCACAGCAATACCCAAGGGATTTACTGGAAGTAATTGTAATTGATGATCATTCTACAGACAATACGGCCGCAATTGCCAAAAATTATCCCGGTGTGAAAGTTATTCAACTGGCAGATTTTGTAAAGGATGGCAGCATCAATTCTTACAAGAAAAAAGCCATTGAAACAGGCATAGCACAAAGCAGCGGCGAATTGATAGTGACCACCGATGCCGATTGCTACGCAGGCCCTAACTGGTTGCCTACCATTGCTGCTTACTTTGAAATGCATCAGCCGCAGCTCATAGTAATGCCGGTAGCTATTGATTGCAGCTTGCGACCGATAGAAATTTTCCAGGCACTAGATTTCATGAGCCTGCAGGGTATTACCGGCGCCGCTGTTCACCGTAAAGTACATAGTATGTGCAATGGCGCCAACCTTGCGTACACCCGTAAGGCATACCAGGCTGTTGATGGCTTTAAAGACATAGATAATATTGCCAGCGGCGATGATATGCTGCTGATGCATAAAATCGCCCTGCGTTTTCCTTCCGGAATTAAATATTTAAAGTCGCCAGAAGTTATAGTGCACACCAGCCCGGTAAATAGTGTAAGTGCTTTTTTAAACCAGCGCATACGGTGGGCAAGCAAAGCAGATCAATATAAAGACAAAAAGATTTTTGGGGTGCTGTTGTTGGTTTACTTAATGAATGTTATGCTTTTGGTGTTACCGATTCTAGCCATTTTCCACAACCAGTATTGGTGGCATTTCACCGGCAATTTTTCTTTAATTATTGTATGGCTTTTGCTTTTGCTGATAAAAACGACGGCAGAATTATTCTTTCTTTATCCTGTTGCAGGCTTCTTTAAAAAACAACCGTTGCTTTGGTTATTTCCGCTGGCACAACCTTTTCATATCTTGTACACAGTAGTAGCCGGTTGGCTGGGTAAGTTTGGCAGTTATAAATGGAAAGGGCGGAAAGTAAAATAGAATTGATATTTTAGTGCGAGGATTGGATGGACATAATAAAAAATCATCCGGTTATATTATTACATGCAGGAAAATTCTTCTTTTAGCAGGCGCAGCTGGCAACGGCTCAAAAAAAACAAGCTGGCCTTTGGTGGTTTGCTGGTAATTGTCTGCAGCATATTCGTTGCCATTTTTGGTTACCTGCTAGCCCCAGACAGCACGCCGTTTGCAGATTTGCAAACAGTAGAGATACAAGCCAGGCAACCAGGTTATACCCAACAATTTTTAAAGATTCCCGTGCCTGCAAAACCAACGCCCGGAATAATAAACCGGATGATATCAGGGAAACCATCTGGCTTCAGCTACCTTCCAATTTCTGACTACCGCATTGATGGTGATAATCTGTATATTCAAAAGTATGTGGATGAGGATACCTCCGTGCAACAGCAATACAGCATTAATGCACTAACCTTCAGTCATCCGGATCGTTTACATGAACAACTTATCACAAAAAAATATTGGCTTGGCACGGATGCTTTCGGAAGAGATATACTCAGCCGGTTGATCATTGGTACAAGGGTAAGTCTTGCCGTTGGCTTAATTGCTGTCATCATCTCACTTACGCTTGGTATATTATTGGGTGCACTGGCGGGTTACTACCGTGGCTGGATAGACGAAGCCATTATGTGGCTGGTGAATGTTACCTGGAGCATTCCAACACTATTACTGGTATTTGCCATTACGCTGGCATTGGGCAAAGGATTTTGGCAGATATTTATTGCAGTTGGCCTTACCATGTGGGTGAGTGTGGCAAGGCTCGTGCGTGGCCAGGTAATGGCTATTAAAGAACTAGAATATGTGCAGGCTGGCAGGGCTTTGGGTTTTACCAATGGCCGCATAATAGCCCGGCATATTTTACCCAACATACTCGGACCCTTGATGGTAATTGCGGCAGGAAATTTTGCTACAGCCATTATTATAGAGGCCGGCCTCAGTTTCCTGGGCATAGGCGTGCAGCCACCACAACCAAGCTGGGGGTTGATGATAAAAGAGAATTATAATTTCATCATTACCAATAACCCATTGTTGGCACTTATACCGGGGTTCGCCATTATGCTGTTGGTGCTGGCATTTAACCTGCTGGGTAACGGCCTAAGGGATGCGGTGGATGTAAAAACGACAAGTTGATTAATCTACCGGAACCACAGGTACATTGCGACTGAAGCCTTCTTCCAAAGAGATAAATGTTTCTGTACGTTCTATACCCTTTATCTTTTGCAAGGCATCGTGTAACACAAACCGAAGCTGAGCTATGTCTTTGCAAACAATTTCGATAAACATACTGTAGTTGCCAGTAGTGTAATTGAGTCTGATAATCTCGGGAATCTTTTTCAGGTCTTCTGCTACGGCATCATACATGCTGCTTTTTTCGAGGAATATTCCTACAAAAGCAGTAATATCGTAGCCAAGTTGGCGGAGGTCGACACTTAGCCGGGTACCTTTTACAATATTGAATTCCTGCAGTTTCTTAATGCGTACGTGGATGGTACCGCCGCTGACAAAGAGTTTTTTCCCCAGCTCTGCATAAGAGATCTCGGCATTATTCATCATTGCCTCAATAATCTGGAGATCCAGTTTGTCAAGATTTAATTTAGTTGCCATTTAAAGGTTTATTTTTTGATACAATCAAACAATCGGTACAAATATTTAAACAATTTCCATACTTTCCAAATATTTGTTGATTTATTTTTAAATATCAGGCGTATTCCTTTATCTTTGATTTATCAAACAGCCGGTAAAGACCGGGTTATACTGTGGGGTGATGAAATTTTTGGCAGACATGCCCCCTTGTCTCGGGGGTGAGGATAACAGGATAAACGTAGCATAGAGCCGTCCCAATGAAAATCGGGACGACCGGGGTCGACCACCGAACCTGCCTGCCGGTAGGCAGGCTTTGTGTTACAGCTAACTGCCTCGTGAAGGTTCGAACCCTTCCCCTACAGCTTTTAAAGCCTTCGTTGAAAAACGGAGGCTTTTTTGTTGGCGAGTTTATTGCAAAAAAAACCTTGTTTGCCTACAAGGATTGATACAGGCCACTTATTAAGAGGCATTAACTTTTACAACAGATTATTTTACTGCCAGCAAGTCTACCATTTCTATTTCAGGATCTTTAGCAAGCAATGCGGAAGCATTTTCCATCAAGGCAGCTGCTATAGGTCCATCCAGGTGTGCCTGCCTGGCTTCCTTTGTTTCAAATGTGTCGAAGATACCAAACGTGGAAAGGCCTATCTGAAGGCCATACCATCTTACTGTACCGGGCTCTGCCTGCGCAAGTGGTAAAGCTGATTTAAGAAATTCCTGTACTTCTTTTTCTTTTCCGGGCTTGGCTTCTACCCTGGCCAGGATGGCAAATTGTTCCATATTAATATAGGTTTTGAAATGATTAAATAACGCTGATGTAAACCTGTGGCTCATAGATCCTTACTTAGGCAAACAGCAGCAAGCGTTATTTGTTCACAAATTACTGGCCAATTAATAGATGATGTTGTTTCATAGATCAACCTGTTGCTTACCCTCCCCGCTTTCTGTATATTTGCCGCCCGATGGCACAAAAAAAATTATTACGCTTTGCCCAGTTGAAAACATTTTCCAACACGTTGGAATACCCGGAAGACATGGCTGGTAAGTGGCATACATTTTTTAAGAATAATGCCCCTATTATTCTGGAACTGGCCTGCGGCCGGGGCGAATATACCGTAGGCCTTGCCCGCATGCATCCCGAACAAAATTTTATTGGCGTTGACGTAAAGGGACACCGGATGTACCTGGGTGCCAAAAAATGTATGGAAGAAGGATTGCAGAATGCAGGTTTCCTACGTACACAGATCGATAAACTTCCGGACTATTTTGCTGCAGGGGAAGTAAGCGAAATATGGATCACCTTTCCAGATCCGCAATTGCGCACTTCCAAAGCCCGGAAGCGTTTGACCCATCCGCAGTTCCTGCGGCTTTACCAGCAGGTACTGGTTCCGGGAGGCAGCATCCACCTCAAAACAGATTCTCCCAAATTATATGCATTTACCCGCCGTGTAGCAAAACTTTATGGGCTTAATATTGTAGAAGACATGGATGATGTATATTCAGTAGCACATAAGCCCGAACTGGATATTAAAACCCACTACGAAGCGCTGGATATTGCACAAAGTAACAAGATATATTACCTGCATTTTACACTACCAGCCTTGTTACCAGAATTGGATGATGCGCTGCAAGAGGAATTAAAAACAACAGAAAATAATTAGCCGAATATGCAAAACCTGGTAGAAGGTGAAGACTTTTATTATAACGATCAGGGATACATTGTGCTCACCGAACAATTTCACCTTAAAAAAGGATACTGCTGCGGCAATGGTTGCAAGCATTGCCCATATGATTACGAAGCAGTACCCGAACCAAAAAGAAGTGATCTGCTCGCCACACCCAAACCGGGAAATCCGGCTGTTTAAAATTGATAAAAGTCGTACCTTTTCCGCAATGGCGAAACAGCTTTCTCCTAAAAAAGTAACAACAGAACAACCACGCAGTACAGTTAAAGAATACAGTTTCTTTACCGATGTATACGACGTAGTGCGCCAAATTCCCAAAGGCCGGGTTACTTCCTACGGAGCAATAGCAGTCTACCTTGGCACAAAACTTTCTGCAAGAATGGTTGGCTGGGCTATGAATGCAGCACACGTAGCCAAACCAAAAGTGCCTGCGCACCGGGTGGTAAACAGAAATGGCATGCTAACAGGTAAACATCATTTCTCCACACCTACATTGATGGAGGAATTGTTGCTAAAAGAAAAAATAAGAGTAAAGGAAGATACCATCATCAATTTCAAAACCCATTTTTGGGATCCCGTAACGGAACTGGGTATGTAAACATCGCCAACAACAACAGCACACACAGGTTAAATTATCAATATGAGCAAGACAGATATACAGGGCAAAGTGGCTTTTATCAATCATGAGAAACAATATATCATGATTGAATATGAACTGAACAACAAGAAAAAAACAGTTAAGGGAATTATTGACCCTAAGAGGATGCTTTTTTCAAAAGGAAAAAAAGCCATAAAAACCAATCATCATTTTTTAATGGGAGACGTGGTAAGTTTCACCTTGAAGCTGGATGACAGGGGCGATAAGATGATGGCTGCCGATATTAGTTTTTTATACAACAATGCGCTGGACGTATTGGTAAATAAGGCGATGCTTGACAATAAATTCCTGGGATACCTAAAGGAAGCGGACGGGCAGTATTTTGTAAAAGAAATTGACAGCTACCTGTTTTTTCCCATCAGTTTTTCGCCCTGGCAGATCATACCTGCAGAAAACGACCTGAACGAAGCGGTTACATTCAGCCTTGAAAACCTGGAGAAGAAAGACAAGATCAGGGCCGGCCTTTTAAATAATGAATATATACCTGAGTTTCATACTGCGGTAAAATTATACAAGAGTAAAACACCTGTTGATGCGGTGATCACCAATATTACTGCACATGGAATTTATGTAGATGTTATCGGCGATAAAATAAAGGCTAAAATACCCCTCGATAAAGATGATGAAATGGCTGAAAAAGCAAAAGGGCTAACGGTAGGGGCTACCCTTTCTGTTATGATAACCCATATCGGCAAAACCCGGATGGTTGTTACTCCAGTTGCTGATTAGCTTATCATCTCAACAAAAATAATTTAACTGTAATAAGGTTCTATCATCAGGTAGATGATAACACCCGAAACGGCCACATAAAACCAAACAGGCCAGATGAGCCTTACCAGTTTTTTATGCCTGGCATACTCGCCGGTAAGCGCCCTGTATGCTGCCAGTAAAATAAACGGCAACGATAATCCCGCCAGGGGAATATGGGTAACTAAAATAGCAAGGTACACACTTCTCATGTTGCCTGCAGCTGCACGTTCTGCATCAGACAAACCAGCAATACCATCAGTTTCGCCGTAAGAAGTTTCGTTGGCAAATAAGTGATGTCCTATATAAGAAAGCAGGAATAATACTGAAAGTCCAATAGCCAGCAGCATGATTGTTTTATGTAGTTGAAAATTCTTATTCTTTACTGCAAATAAACCCGCCAGCAACAGCAGCGCCACCGTGCCGTTTACAAAAGCGCTGATAGTCGCAAAAATATGTTCATTAAAAGGCAGCTCTACCTTCCCGGCAAGATTGTATTTACGGAGGACAACTACTGCTGCAAAAACTACTACCGAAACTATACCGATGAGCGTGTAAGCCTTGCGGTCATTACGTTGTAAAACGGGTGTTAACATTTTATTATTCTTTTTTTCTTCTGTTACTTAATATTACTGTTACCAGCACCACAAACCCTATCCCTATAAAAATGATGGGCAAAATAGGAATGAACTCCCTGAAAATGGAGGGACTTTTCCGGTCTCTTTCCAGCATCAGGGTAGGTATGTCCTGCACCAGCTGTGCCTGCCTGGCAGTATCAAACCCGTTGTACCAACCCCGTATGATCCTGTTGGAATCTAACAGGAAAAAATTCTCTGTATGCACAAAAGCTGTGTCAACATTTACATCGGCAATATTGGCTTTCATTTCCTGGATGGCAAAGTCGTAAATCTCGGTTTTGTTTCCGGTAACAAACCACCAGTTATCATGGTTCACGTCAAAGCGGTCAGCATATTTTCGTAACTGCTGCACACTATCGTTTTCCGGGTCAACACTTATAGAAATAAACTGCACAATATCCGGATTCTTTTCAAAAGAGTCCTGCAGCTTCTTCATGTTCTTTGTGAGGCCCGGGCAAATGCTGGGGCAATGCGTAAAGAAAAAATTAATTACAAGCACCTTTCCCCTTGCGTCATCAAGCGATACTTTTTTACCCATCTGGTTTGTAAACGATATGTTCCTGATGGAATGCCAAACTGTATCGTTTACTTCCCTGCCGTTTTTATCTTTTGTTATAACATCATCGTAAAAATAATGTTTGGGCATATGTACCGCATCTTTGCTGTAATATTTTACAATAAAATAGCCGGCAAGTGGCACAAGCACCACTAGTAAAAATGTGTAGACACCTTTTTTCAAAGTACGTGTTTTTAATTCCCCGCAAAGGTCGCCAATAACAGGCAAATTTGTATGAAGAACTTATTGAAAGCCCGTAATTATTTGCAAAATCTTCACCCTAAAAAAAACCAGCTTCTTTTAAAGGAAGCTGGCCAGGTTTATTTATACAATGAATTTATTTTTTCTCTCCGGGCTGCATAGCCGGCGTTGTTTTTTCAATACTTGGTCTGCTTCCTGCATTTGTATTACGCAACTGTTTCCAGCTATCACCATCAGCAAGAAATGCAATAATGAACCACACAAACAGCACCAAAGGTACAGTAATGGTCATGATCAGGTTCCTTACCTCATCGCCCAGGTGCATAAAAACTGAAACGATGTAATATGCCTTCAACAAGGTTAAAATACCAATTACAATTTTGGTAGAAATTACAGCGGTGTAGCCCAGGTCTCCATGGGTTGCATAGAGGAAATAACCGAGGGCAAGTTCTACGATAGTTAAAAATGAAAGTACCCAAAATATTTTCCATATTCTTTTTGTACCGCCTGTATGCTCAGGCTGGTATGCTATATCTGCTGATGTTTCTTGTGCTGTCATAATTATTTTTTAAATAGCTTTCTTTTAATTCGTTGTTTTAAACCAGGTAGAAGCAAAGGAATACAAATACCCAAACCAGGTCTACAAAGTGCCAGTACAAACCAGCTTTTTCAATCATCTCGTAATGACCACGCTGGTCAAAATGCCCTAGCTTGGTTTTAATGTACATGATAACATTTATAACCACACCACTAAAAACGTGGAAACCGTGGAAGCCGGTAATTCCAAAGAAATAACCGCCGAAGGCGATGGGTCCGCTTTGGGTAGCATGCAGGCCGGAGGCAGATATCTGTTGGATAAGTGCAGCATCGCCCATCTTGCCCAGGTCGTTTGCGGCATGCGCAACAGTTTCGTGTTGCAGGGAAGAAGCAATACTCACCAGTTGGTCGTGTGGTGTCTTTTGTAGCGCAGCCATCATTACATCCGGAGATAGTTCAGGTCCCCAGGGGTTCGCTGTTGTGGTAGTAGCTAAAGTATTCAGCGTGCCATCTGCAAGCAATGCTACATGTTCACCGGTTAATAAGTGCGTCCACTCCCAGGCCTGGCAACTTAAGAACGCCAATCCACCCAGGATGGTTAAGATCATATATTTCTCTACCCCTTTCCTGTTCATTTTATGTCCTTCGTGCACCGCCAGTACCATCGTAACAGAACTGAAGATGAGGATAAAGGTCATTAAACTAACAAACGCAAGCGGAAGGTTGGCATGGCCGGCAAAAGGAAAAGCATTGAACACATGGTTAGGATCTGCCCAATGGTTTACACTAAAGCGGATGGTGCCATAGCTAATGAGGAATGCGCCAAAAGTAAAGGCATCACTCATCAGGAAATACCACATCATAACTTTTCCATAACTGGCGTTGAACGGGCTTCTTCCCCCGCTCCACCATTTTGTGCCTGCCGGTACTGTAGTTGTTGACATAAACGTTAAATTCTAGTAACTAATAAATCTAAATTCTAAACTTATAAAAGATACTATTTTATCATCAATAAAAAGATGAGTAAATAGACCCATAAAATATCTACAAAATGCCAGTAAGTACTTACCAGTTCTACTGACACGGTGCTGTACGTTTTTGTTTTGGCACTGAAAGCCTTTAGCGACATATACATCAGCGCTATTACACCTCCAATTACGTGAGCTGCGTGAATACCTACTATTACATATAAGAATGAGTAGGCAACGTTACTCTGCAACGTGAGGCCAGCCTGCCACAATTGCGAAAACCCCAATACCTGGAACACTATAAACAAAACACCTAATACAAGTGTTACTGCTGTTAACGAACGGTAACGCTGCATCTCTCTGGATTTAAAAGCCTTTTCTGCCAGGTATAATGTTATACTGCTAAGAACTATTGCAGCAGTACTGTACCAAAACATTACCGGTATCTCGAAACTGATCCAGTTTGCCTGGTTACGTTTAACGATGTATGCGCTGGTTAAGCCGGCAAACATCATTAATATACTGCCTATGCCCACCCACAATGTAAATTTATGGGGATGTATTTTGTTTTTTGGTGCTATTGCCACGTTACTCATTCCTCTGCCCTATGGGCCTTTTTATTAAATAATCAATACTCGTGTACCGGGTTACTATCTGCTACATTTTCACTTTGTCTGCGTATAAACTCAGCAGCACGATCATCAGGTAAAAATAAGAACTGAACATTACTTTTTTTGCCGCTGCCACCGTCATCTTCCTGAACAACTGTATGCTTACATACACCATAAACAGGTTGCAACCCAGTACGATCCACAGACTGATGGCCCCGCTTATATGATAATAGTAAGGCAACAAGCCAACCGGTATCATCATGGCGCTGTACATAATAGCCTGCAGGGCGGTAAACTTTGTCGGTCCTTTATCGCTGGGTAATAACTTAAACCCTGCGGCACTATAATCTTTGTGTGCCACCCAGGCTATTGCCCAAAAATGCGGGAACTGCCACAGAAACTGGATACCAAAAAGGATCCAACCGCCCGTCCAGTCATTTACATAGTTCGGTTCAAATGCTGCCACCCAGCCTATTAAGCAAGGTAATGCTCCCGGGATGGCTCCTACCAATACAGCTACCGAGTTTACCTTTTTTAAAGGTGTGTACACAAAGCCATACAGCAACAAGCTAAATAAACTTAGCAATGCTGCTTCCGGGCTGAACGTGAACATGATGTAACAACCAAGAACTGCAGACAGTACTACAAATATCCAACCTTCAGCCACAGTCATTCTTCCGCTGGCAATAGGCCTTTTGGAAGTTCGCATCATCATGGCATCGGTCTTTCGTTCCAGTATCTGGTTAATCGCATTGGCCGAACCGGTTACCAGCATTCCGCCGGTAAAAAGTAAAAGAACTTGTAGTAAGTCGAATCTTATATTAGGCGCAAGCAGGTAACTTACTACGGTACTAAATACTACCATAAAACTCAGCGTGAACTTGATCAGTAAAAAATAGTCCTTCGCTTTACTGGCCAACGCAAACGATCTTGAGTTGGATATGGTATTATTTTCCTGCATTATAAATGTCAATGGTCAATGGTCAAAAAGTCAATACAACCTCAAATCCGGACAGCTTTTGATTCAATTGAACATTTCTATTTGTCGTTTCCGATTAAGAATGAACTAAATTTTTCCTTTACCAGCCTAACCCTCCTTCCTGTTTGCACTTCTATGTCATGCTCCTTCGCTTCGATAATTCTCCCCCGCTGGCCAGCGGGGAGTTAAAGGGGGCTAGTGCTTTTCCTCATCATCGCCCACCGGTACTGTTTGAGGAATGAAATCTTTTCCGTCTTTACCTTCCTTTGCATAATCATACGCCCAACGATGTACTTCAGGTATTTCACCAGGCCAGTTACCGTGTCCGGGACGGATAGGTGTAGTCCACTCTAAAGTAGTAGCTTCCCATGGGTTTGCGGTGGTAACTTTTCTTCCTTTAAAAATTGAGTAGAAGAAATTGAACACAAATAGCAGCTGCACCGCAAATACGATCATTGCCACCAGGCTGATGAATTCATTCAGTCCACCAAATTGTTTAAACGATTCCCAGTTAGAGAAATCATAATAACGACGTGGCATACCAGCTAATCCCTGGTAATGCATTGGCCAGAATATAAGGTAAGCGCCAATGATGGTTACCCAGAAATGGATGAAAGCCATTGTATTGTTCAGGTACCTGCCGTACATTTTTGGAAACCAGTGATAAATCCCAGCAAACATTCCAAAGAAAGATGCTACCCCCATTACAATATGGAAGTGGGCAACTACAAAATAAGTATCGTGTAAATGAATATCAAGCGCAGAATTACCAAGAAAAATACCCGTTAAACCACCACTAATAAAAAGGCTTACAAACCCGATAGCAAAAAGCATTCCCGGTGTAAAACGGATATTACCTTTCCAAAGTGTAGTAAGCCAGTTAAATACTTTAATGGCAGAAGGCACCGCAATCAGCAGGGTTAGCAATACAAATACTGCTCCCAGGAATGGATTGAGGCCAGTTACGAACATATGATGCGCCCATACCAGGAATGCCAGCACAGTAATAGCAAATAATGAACCCACCATGGCCATGTAACCAAAGATTGGTTTACGGCTGTTGATACTTAAAATTTCTGATGCCATACCCATGGCAGGCAACAGGATGATATACACTTCGGGGTGACCGAGGAACCAGAATAAATGCTGGAAAAGAATTGCACTTCCTCCTTCGTTCGGCATTATCTTACCCGCCACAACTATATCGCTGAGGAAGAAGCTGGTTCCAAGGTTACGGTCAAACAACAATAATATAGCACCAGACAACAATACAGGGAATGATAATACACCCAATACAGCTGTAAAGAACAGCGCCCACATGGTTAAAGGCATACGGGTCATACTCATACCCTTTGTACGCATATTTAAAATGGTGGTAATATAGTTAAGGCCGCCCAGCAGGGAAGAAACGATGAACAACGCCATACTTACCAGCCAAAGGTCCATACCAATCTTACTGCCTGAAGATGCTTCCCCCAGCGCACTTAAAGGCGGGTAAATGGTCCATCCGCCACTGGCAGGCCCGGTTTGCACAAACAAAGAAGACATCATTACCACAGAAGCACCAAAGAAGAACCAATAGCTCAACATGTTCAGTAATGGAGATGCCATATCTCTTGCTCCGATCTGCAAAGGAATTAAGAAGTTAGCGAAAGTTCCGCTTAAGCCGGCCGTTAATACAAAGAATACCAACACGGTTCCGTGCATGGTTACCAATGCATAATAAAACTCAGGTTGTAGCTTACCACCAACTGCCCAATGGCCTAAGAGATCTTCCAAAAACGGAAAGGTTTGGTCGGGGTAACCTAATTGCAGGCGGAATATTACCGAAAACAAACCACCGATAATTGCCCAGATCATTCCTGTTATCAGGAACTGTTTAGCAATCATTTTATGATCCTGGCTAAACACATATTTGGTAATAAATGTTTCGTGGTGATGGTGTTCCTGGTGTGCATCATGCACATCTGCCATGCCTGCATGTGGTAATGTAACTTCGGTGCTCATATTCTTATTTTTTTCAAAAAACCCAATGTAGGGTATATCTTATTGTACAGCCGGTACAACCTGTGCCAATGGTTTAGCGGTGGCTGCACTATCTGGTGATGTTTTATTAGTATCTGGATTTTTGTCGGGGTACATAGCAAAATAGTCTGGTACCTGTTCAGCCATCCATTTATCGTACTCTTCCTGTGTTTCTACAATGATAACGCCTCTCATACTAAAGTGACCAGCGCCACATATCTGGTCGCAACTGATTTCGTATACAAAATTCGGGTTACCAGTTCGTAGTTTCATTTGCTCAGTTGTGTACTGAGGTGTAAACCACTGCGTGGTTGGTATACCAGGAACCGCATCCATTTTCATCCTGAAATGTGGCAATCCAACGTTATGAATAACATCCATAGCATTAATAACTATTTTAACCGGTTTGTTCACAACAAGGTGCAACTGGGTAGTCTTAATATCGTCCCAGCTTTTATCATCTTCAAAGTCAACTGCCAGTGTATTACCAACAGGCTTATTGTATAATTTGTAATTTTTCTTTCCAAGGATACCATCTTTGCCGGGGTAACGCATATCCCATGCAAACTGGTGACCGGTAACTTCTACCAACTGGTAACCTGCCGGTGGTTCGCCGGTCATCTTAAACCATAACTTCAAACCAAACACAACCAATCCCGTAAGGAAGATGGCCGGAATGGTAGTCCAAATCAATTCCAGTTTGGTATTGTGTGGGAAAAAGAAAGCCTTTTTGCCGTCTTTTTCCTGGTATTTGAATGAGAACCAAAATAACAATCCCTGCGTAATCACAAATACGATTCCCGTAATTAGGATAGTTAATTTCAGCATCCAGTCAACTTCTTCACCCTCTACCGAGCCGGAGCCTTGCGGAAATAATGTTTTACCATAATATAATTCATTGCAGTACCATGCACCAATCAATCCTAATATGAGGAAGCTGATAAGCATGAATGCATTGATCTTATTATTCTGCCTGCGTGATTTTTCTTCACCCTTCAACACATTCACATATTCGCTTGCTTTTGATATCTGAAAAATGATCACGAAAATCATAATTCCAATGGCTACCAGAAAAAACTCCTTCATTTTGTTGCGTTTTAGAAGCCTCTTTATCCCCTTTTTTCTTCCGGGAAGAGCTTAATATAATTTGTAATTGCTGTTGTTGATGCAGCTACTTTTTTTATTCAAAATTACTAATAAACGCCGGCTGAAACAGCTTTTGTTTAATGATATAAATCAGGTATGGTGAATCATACTTTCTTTAAGGAAAGGATGGTTCTTTGCCAGCAGCGAATGACTGCTGAGGTACCTGCCTGTACCCCACATGATGATTCCGATAAACAAGGCTGCAATACCAAATTCAAAAGGCATCAGTTCAAAATGTTCATCTACAGTGCCTGGCATAACCATTTGGAAAAAGTCGATCCAATGGCCAAAAATGATCAACACGGCCATAAAAGAAATTACCGTCCAGTTGCGCTTTGTCCCTTTCTTCATCAGTATCAGCAACGGACAAAGGAAGTTCACAATCAGGTTAAAGAAGAAGATACCCTTGTAGGGGCCTGCTTCCCTGGCGGTTCCGATCCTGTCAATGAAATACCTTGTTTCTTCCGGTTGGTTACTATACCATATCAGCATGTACTGAGAGAACCACAGATATGTCCAAAAAACCGAGAATGCAAACATGAATTTACCCAGGTCATGCATATGCTCATCAGTTACATATTCTAACTGACCCTGGTTTTTAAGATATATTACAAACAATGCTATCAATGAAATACCCGATACAAATGTGCTTGCGAAAGTGTACCAGCTATACATGGTGCTGTACCAATGAGCATCAATACTCATTAACCACAACCATGGAATGGTAGATGCAACTGTTAAACCAAATACTACCGTGAAGAGAGAACCCCAAACAGTATTGTTCCATATCCATTTCTTACTGGTTTCATAATCCATAGGAGCCTCATCGCTTTTTAAGCTCAAGGTCCTCATTTTCCTTCCAAGGAACCACCAAAGGAAAATACTGATTGCAGATGTAATAAGGAAAAAATAAGGATTCAAAAAACCGCTTTTACCATCAAGGATTTTATCGTTTGCTACGGCTTCTTTATCCAGCCAGTGATAGATATCTGTGCGGTGACCAAATACGATAGCCAACAAAATTACAAATGTGATGATACCAAGAATAGGTACTACACTTGAAATGGCTTCCGGCACACGACGGAAAGCCACCTGCCAGCCGCCCATGGCCATCGTTGTAACACAAATGAAGAACATACTTGAATTTACCAATAGCAGCCAATAAACACTATTTTGCAATAATACAGCCCAGAAACGGGTGCTGTTTACATTTTCGCCATGGCCTGCATGTTCAAACGGATGAAACATGATGAACCCGTATAGCAAGGCCACAAGCCCGGCTATGATAAGCCCCCAAGTCCATTTTTTATAATTTGCCGGTAATTCAAAACGATGTTCCATCTAAAAAAATTATTTATGTGATGATGAGCTGCCTCCTTTCTCCTCCGCAAACTCAGCTATTTTTTAAATCGTATTCTTTGTTTACATTTTCTTAGCAACGGCGCTGTCACCCGGAGCCTTGGCACCTGTCGCGGTAGAATCAGTGACAGGTTTGCCGCCATCTTGCAATGATCTTACATATTTTATCACCATCCAGCGTTGCTTCTTGTCTAACTGGGAAGCATAGCTGCCCATGTTGTTCTTACCATAAGTAATTACATGAAACATAGTGCCGTCTGACAATTGTTTGTACTGGTCTAAAGTAAGGTTTACAATGCCCCCCACTATTCCCGCCATGGGACCATCGGCGGCGCCGGTTGCACCGTGGCAAATTCCGCAGTTAATATTGTATAACCTGCCGGCTTCGCTCATTTCCGCACCAGGCATAAACTCTATAGGGTTGGTTACGCTTGCACTCATGGCATAGCCTGCGCTATCGTCTGGCAAGGTATAAGGGAACAATTCGCCTCTCTTAATAGTACCAGGAGCAGGCTGCTGATTAAAATAGATCAGCTTGCCACCTTTGTTGTTAACGTCGCTGGTAAATTTGGTACTATCCAGCAGGTCGTATGCTTCAAATGTGCGACTATAGGCCATATCTGGCATATATACCCTTCCCCTGCTGCGCTTGTTATTACAACTGCTCATTATAACAATTACTGCTGTAATTGCAATTGCCGAAATTTTAGTAAATCGTTTCATTTATCAGTTTCAATTAAACAACCCGGTTGCCCGGATCAATTTTTTAATATCCTTTTTCGTCCCTGTATAGCTTTTGCTCTCTATCGTAGCGCCCAATCCACCAGCCCGTTTCAGCTACCTGTACATTTACCTCTTTTGCGCCGGCATCTTCCAAAAACCTTTGCACCTGTGCATCGTCTGTATGCTCAGTACATTCAATGGCCATCACAAAAAGATCATCGGTTGCCCTTGGGTGAAAATGATGCTTTTTTACAAAAGGAGCAAGGTTACACAAGTAACAGAAAGTAAGTACCATTCCAACCGCCGAAAATAATACGGTCAGTTCGAACGTAATGGGAATCCAGGCCGGCAAAGCAAAATGTGGTTTACCGCCAATATTCAAAGGCCAGTCTTTGGTAAATACCCAGGTCATAAAACCCAGTGCGGTAGTAGTACCCATGATGGCGTAAATAAAACCGGCAGTATGCAAGCTGGTTTCCCTTAGCCCCATTGCATGGTCTAACCCGTGTACCGGGAAGGGTGTATACACATCATGGATTTTGTATCCTGATTTGCGTACGTTCTTCACCGCAGGGAACAGTACAGCCTCATCATCAAATGAGCCTACTACAAATTTTTTAATTCCTCCAGCCATATGATTTAAATTCAAAAGTTAAAAGTTAAAACCAAAAAGGGTCTTCAATTTTTTACTCCCCAGTTCCCCCTTTAGGGGGCGGAGGGGGTTAATGTGCGTGCTCCACTTCATCCACGTAAAACTTCTCTGCATCTGCTTTTTCTATATCTGTCATTTTTGCTTTATAGTTCTCACCGGTGGTCTTTAAAATAGACTTGATCTCTGCCACCGCAATTACCGGGAAGTATTTTGCAAACAGGAAGAAGCAGGTAAAGAACAATCCAAAGGTACCCAGGTAAAAGCCAATCTCCCAGATGCTTGGGCTGTAATAGGTACTCCAACTTGAGGGTAAGTAATCTCTGTAAACCGAAGTAACAATAATCACGAAACGCTCATACCACATACCAATGTTAACAATGATGCTCATAAAGAAGGTAACGGTAATATTCCTGCGCAGCTTTCTGCTCCAGAACAACTGTGGTGATACCACGTTACAGAACATCATCAACCAATAACTCCATCCATAAGGACTTAAAATGTTTGCCCTGTTCTGGCTGAAGGCCCACCACTCGTAAGGGTTCTGGCCATACCATGCAATGAACAACTCAGTTAAATACGCACAACCCACAATACTACCTGTTAACACAATCACCTTGTTCATAGCCTCAATATGGCCGATGGTAATGTAATCCTGCAGGTTCATCACTTTACGTACAACAATCAACAATGTTTGCACCATGGCAAAACCAGAGAAGATGGCACCAGCAACGAAGTAAGGAGGGAAGATGGTGGTATGCCAGCCGGGAATTACCGAAGTGGCAAAGTCGAAAGATACAATGGTGTGTACAGAAAGTACCAGCGGCGTGGCCAGCCCTGCCAATACCAACGACAAAGATTCGTGGCGCTGCCAGTGCTTGGTGCTACCCGTCCAGCCAAAGGCTGCTACACCATATAATAATTTACGCAGTTTTGTTTTTGCCCTGTCTCTTACGGTTGCAAAATCGGGTAACAACCCACTATACCAGAATAATAATGAAACGGTGAAGTAAGTAGAGATCGCAAATACATCCCATAATAATGGAGAACTAAAGTTGGGCCATAAAGCACCCCTTGTATTTGGATAAGGTAATACGAAGAACGCCATCCACACCCGACCCATATGCCAGATAGGGAACTGGCCCGCACACATAACCGCAAAGATGGTCATCGCCTCTGCCGCACGGTTTACACCTGTACGCCAGCCCTGGCGGAACAACAAAAGGATGGCAGAGATCAGCGTTCCGGCGTGACCAATACCTACCCACCACACGAAGTTGGTTATATCCCAACCCCAGCCGATGGTTTTGTTAAGGTTCCACTGGCCAATACCATAAGTAACCTCTCTGTACACGCTGTACACACCAAACAACAGCAAGGCCACACTAATATAGAAGCCAATGTACCAAAGCCTGCTCGGCTTCATCTCTATAGGGCCAATGATATCTTCCGTTACCTGGTGGTAATTTTTATTACCATCTACCAACGGTTCCCTTTGTTGCGATTCGTATTTAAGTAATGACATATTTTTTTATGCTTTTGGCTGTTGCCTGTTTCTCACAATTACCAGCTATGGTTTTATTTTCAATGCCAATAGTTATTTAAGCCCTGATGTTTTTTATTCTCTTACTCAGCATGCTCTGGCTTTAAGTCTTTTGCTTCTCCTTCCGGAAGCTCGCCAAGATGCTCTTCTTCCAGCCCGATATGCCTGTCTGTATTTCTCACTTTTGCCAGGTAACTTACGTTAGGCAAAACGTGTAATTGCTCCAGCACATAGAAGTTACGGGTATCATCATTCCGGGCAATACTCACATCGCTCAGTTTATCATTTACATTTCCAAAATTGATCGCATTCGTAGGGCAGGCTTGCATACAAGCTGTTTTCACATTGCGGACCAGGGTTGGATCTTGTTGCTTCTTTGCTTCCAGCTTACTGTCTTGCAGGCGCTGCACGCAGAAAGAACATTTTTCCATTACACCTCTTGAACGTATCGTTACATCCGGGTTCAATACCATCCTGGTAAGCTCTTCGTTCATCTGCATTACTGATTCGTTCATATCTACCCCAACAATTGGTAGCTGGTTGCTACCAAAGCTGTCTGATCCGTTATAATCAAGCCAGTTAAATCGACGTACTTTATAAGGACAGTTGTTGGCACAATACCTTGTACCAATACAACGGTTATAAGCCATCTGGTTCAATCCTTCGCTGCTATGGTTGGTTGCAGATACCGGACAAACGTTCTCACATGGAGCGTTATCGCAATGCTGACAAAGCATCGGCTGAAAAACCACATCAGGACTTTCAATATCACCGGTAAAATAGCGATCAATGCGCAGCCATTGCATTTCATGTGCACGCTGCACCTGTATCTTTCCTACTACACTTACATTATTTTCTGCCGTACATGCTACAACACAGGCGCTGCAACCAGTACAGGTGTTCAGGTCTATGCTCATCCCCCACTTTATACCTGGGTATGAATAGGCGGGATAAAGGGTAGCGTCTTTTACAAAATCATCTTTTCCGTCTGGTGTTATAAGCGCTCGTTCGTGCCTTGCTTCAGCTAATACTGCTTTAGGATTTGCTTTATAGCTGGGCAGGTTGGTTTCGTATATTACCGGACGGCCTTCTGTAAAGCCGTGTACCTGTGTTTGTGCCAAAGGATATATATCTCCGGTCTTTTCAACAGTTGCGGCTGAGCTGTATAGCCAGGTGTTACCATCACTCACCACTAATGGGTAAGCATTTTTGCCGGCGCCGATAGCGGCCCGCCCGATGGTGTCCAACATAAGCTGGCGATCATCATCATTTTTTATCTCAAGGTTGCTCCCACGGCCGTACCCGAGTGCTATAGCAATAGTATGATTATTGAGCCCCGGAATGATCATGGCTGGCAGCAGTACTGATTGGCCGTTAACGGTAATTTTTACCACCGGTTTTTCCGGCGTTACCTCGTAAGCGTCTGCCTGCCGTTGGTTGCTGGTAACATTAAGATTCAGCAATTCATAAGCCATCGCCGGGCTCATCATTGCGTAGTTGTCCCAGGCAACTTTGCTAACAGGATCTGGTAACTCCTGCAACCAGGGATTATTTGCCTGGCTACCATTTCCCACGCTCACCTTTTGATATAATACAACTTCAAAACCGGTCTTTTTGCTTGCGGCAATCTTTGAAGATGCTGTGGCAAGATTCCCCCCATTATAAGTGCTGCCGGCAAGACTAACTCCGGCAACAATTTCGCCTGCCGCAGTTGCTGGCTCTATTACACCATCCTGAAGTGCCTTGTCCCAATTACTTGCGCCACCCAGTTTCCCAGACCAGAATTCTTTATAATAGGTTTCGTAGTTTTTTACATTTCCGGCCCATTTTAACAGGGATTCCGGAAACGGCCTTGTTTTAAATAATGGGTTGATTACCGGTTGAATAAGGCTGATATAGCCAGTCTTTGGTTCAGCATCACCCCAGGTTTCCAGCCAATGGTGAGAAGGCAGAATATATTTACACATGGCTGAGGTTTCATCCATGCTGGTATTTAAAGATACCGTAACCGGGATTTTTGCCATGGCGGCTGAAAACTTCGGATCAGGATAACTGTATACCGGGTTACAATCGTAAACCAGTAACGCCCCCACATTTCCAGCATTCATGTCGGTAGCCAATTGTGCCATCTCGCCGTCTACACCCTTACGTGTATTGTTGCTGGTTCCCCAATCTATCGTTGTGCCATTTGCGCCAATCGCATCATTAATTGCATTTACTATCAGTTGTACATTTACATCATTGCTGCCACACACAACAAGTGCTGCACCCTTTGAAGCATTTAAAGCTGCTGCAGCTTTATCTATACCTACGGCTAGCTTTGCATCTGCTATTGCAGGAGCAGAACCTCCGCCTAGTTTTGCCAATATTGCCATTGCTACAGCTCCGGTTTCACTTGGCCTGTGTGTAAAGCGGTCATCAGCGTTGCTACCGGTAAGACTCATCATACTTTCAAAATGAAAATGACGGTTCATTACTGGATTGGTACTGGTAATTTTCCTGTTGGAGGCATATTGCTTGCTGAATTCTACAGGGCTCAGCCAGGTACCGAGAAAATCTGCACCAAGGCTTACAATGGTTTTTGCCTTTTCAAAATGATAAGAAGGAATAGTCCTCTTACCATGACTCATTTCATTGGCCAGTAGCATACCGCTATGGCTGATAGCATCATACTGCACGTGGCGGCTACCCGGATATTTTGCTAAAAATTCATTGATTATTTGTAATGTACTTGGAGAATTAATTGTAGATGTAAGTAAGACAACCGCTTTCCCGCCAATGCCTGCCATTCCTGCAGAAACAATTTTATCAAATGCTTCAAAGCTGGTAACTTCTTTAAAATCATTGCCGTTTTTCTGAAGCGGATGACGCAAACGTGTAGGATCATATAAGTCCAACACCGATGCCTGTGCCTGCGCATTGGTACCACCTTTTGTGAGAGAGGAAAGTTCATTTCCTTCTATTTTGATAGGACGTCCGTCCCGTTGCTTTACTACTACGCTGATGGCATCGCCGCCATTAACATAAGTAGAAGCGTAATAATTGGCATAACCGGGTGTTACGTTATCAGGCTTTTGCAGGTATGGCACCGATTTTTTTTACCGGCACTTCGCAACTGGCAGCCAATGCAGCCGCAGCGGTGCTAAAGCCTAAATATTTTAAGAAATCTCTACGTGGAGTGGCGCTATCTAATATCCCTTTTTCCTCAAAATCTGCCATGGGCAGTAATGGTTCCTGAAATTCATTTTTTGAAGCTTCCTGAAATCGTTCAGAATCAGTTAGGTCTCCGAAATTTTGCCAGTACTTTTTATTACTCATAATTATCAGTTGACAGTTGATAGTCAACAACCTGTTCTTTGTACTTTGTTTTTTTATTATTTCTGCCAGATGCAGGCTGCTTTATTCTAGTAGTGGCATTTCTGACACTCCGTTCCTCCAATGCTTTCCACAGTTACGCTATCCATCTTATTATTCTTAAGATCATTATGGAACTTCTCGTAAATGCTGTAAAACTTATTGCCTTCGCCTGTTTCTTTGTTCAGGAAATCTACCTTGGTAGCACGGTGGCAGTTGATACACCAACCCATGCTCAGGTCAGAGAACTGGTACACTTCCGGCATTTCCTGTATGTTGCCGTGGCAGGTTTGGCATTGCTGCTTTCCTACTTTTACGTGTTGGCTATGATTGAAGTAAACGTGGTCAGGAAGATTATGGATCCTTATCCACTCAATTGGTTTGGCTCCATCAGGAATACCATCACCGTCATTATCTGGGTTGTAAGCCTGTGTATCAGGATTCCAGCCTGCATATTTGTATAATTTCTGGATCTCAGCTGTACCATTCACCTGCTTGCCATCCTCTTTAAAAATATCTTCTCCTGCATATTCCTTAATTGCTTTATGGCAGTTCATACAAACGTTTACAGAAGGTATACCTGCATGTTTGCTGTCCTGTGCACTGCCATGGCAATACAAACAACTGATTTGGTTAACACCAGCATGCACTTTATGAGAATAGTAAATCGGCTGTTCTGGTTGGTAGTTTTTGCTGCGGCCAAGGCCGATTGCTCCGTCTATGGTGTAATACCCTCCAAGGCCAAACAATAATAAAATGCCCGCCATCAGGTAAGTCTTATTCCTGTAGAAAGGAACCGGTTCGCCACGAAGCACACCTTCTTTCTCATCTGTAAGTTTGCGCAGGTTGCTGTTTACCTGTAATAATATGAAAGCAACAACTGCTAATACCAATGTAAGAATGCCGAAGAGTAAAGAATTATCAGAAGCTGGCTGCCCGTTTACAGGCACGGCGCTTGGCGCTGGAGGCGCATAATCATCTACATATTTCATAATCGCATCCACCTCGTCTTTCTTCAAATTAGGAAAGGCTGTCATCACGGTAGGCTTGTATTCAGCAAACAATGCTTTGGCATAAGGATCTGAGTCAATCATTTTTGCAGGGCTCGCCATCCACTCGTAAATCCACTCCGGATATGGTATCCGGGATGCCCAACCTTTTAGTGCCGGACCAGTCAATTTAGCATCCGGTTTATGGCAACTGGCGCAGTTAGCCTTAAAGAGTGCTTCGCCCTCGGCAGCAGTAACATTATTATTAAGGGAAAAAATTGCAAAAATGAGAAAACTTGCAAAAACGATTCTTCTGATTTTTCTATAGCGACTCATACTAGTTAATCGGGACTAATGTGGAAAAATATCCTTACTCGGGTGCAAAAATAAGACAGGAAACGCACAAAGTATCAACATTTGTTAATTTTTTTTTTCCTTATCCAGCCTGTATTACAAGCTATTTTAGTGTTCTTTACATATCAATTGTCATGTATTTGTAACGAGAGCTTTAACATGTTACGATGTAATAAAATCGAATATGTTTTCACAAAGTTTTGCTGCACATTTGCAATATGTTCAACAAACTGCAACGCAAATGGGGCGTTAACGGGGTTCAGTTATTTTTAATCCTCTGCACTTTTGCCATTGGCGGTAGCCTTTGCGGCTATGCCGGAAAAAAGATCATGGGACTCACGGGGCTGGAAAAAAGCGTTGCCTGGTTTATTTTATATATCATCATCATCAGTATAATCTGGCCACTTTGTGTGTTGCTGATAAGCATCCCTCTTGGTCAATTTCGTTTTTTTAAAAAGTATATACACAAAGTTGGCAACAGGATATTTGGTAAAAAAGTATCCACCCCCATCATCCACATCGCCATTTTTGGTAGTGGAACGGGTACCAATGCCAAAAAAATCATGCAACATTTTAAAGGCCGGCAGGATATAGTAGTTTCGCTGGTAGTATGCAACAAACCCGGCGCAGGCGTGTTAAATATTGCAAGCGAAGAAGGAATCCCCAGCTTAATAATAGAGAAGGAACGCTTTTTCAAGGGCGATGGTTATGTAAAAGAAATTGAGACTGCAGGCATTCGTTTTATTGTATTGGCAGGTTTCTTATGGAAACTGCCAGCAACGATTGTAAAAGCATGGCCCGGTGCCATCATCAATATACACCCCGCCTTACTGCCAAAATATGGTGGAAAGGGAATGTACGGGCAGCATGTACACGAAGCGGTTATTGCCGCCAATGAAAAGGAAAGCGGCATCAGCATCCACTATGTAGATGAATTATATGATAATGGTGCTCTCATATACCAGGCCCGTTGCCCTGTTTCAGCGGATGATACTCCTAAAACCCTGGCAAAAAAAATTCACGCATTGGAGCATGAACATTTTCCACGGGTCGTAGAAGAGGCAATTACAAAAGCAAAAACCCCGTTAAAATAAGATGCCTGCGCCCCGCCCCTTATATTTGTTTCATAATATTACCAGCTAAACCGGCTTCTATTGCGTTTTTGTTTACTTATCATCATCACTTTATCTTCTTTTCTTACATCTATGGCACAGCTAACGGTGAGGGGTACCGTAGTAGACAGGAGCAAGGTTAACCGGGTAGAAAACGTAAGGGTAGTTAGTACAGGTGGCATGTTTGCCATGACGGATACAATGGGCCATTACAGCATTCCAGTTCATGCCGGAGATTCCCTCACATTTATTTATAATAATAAACCAACACAACAGTTTGCAGTAAACGATATTGCTAATATTGCTGCTTTCGATATTTCCCTGCACCTTGACATTGAAAGCAGGTACAGCGTACTAAAAGAAGTGGTGCTGTATTCAAAAAGCTACCGGCAGGATTCATTGGAAAACAGGCAAGACTATGCAGATGTTTTCGGCTATCAGAAACCCGGCATATCCACTTCGGTTGTGCCTGGTGGCGGTGTTGGTGCCGATGTAAATGAACTCATCAATATTTTTAGGTTCAGGAGAAACAAAAGGCTAAAGTCTTTTCAGCAAAGGCTGGAAGTGCAGGAACAGGATAAATATGTAAGTTACCGCTTCAACCATTTAACCGTTAGCCGTATCACCGGCCTGCAAGGGCAGGCTTTAGACAGTTTTATGGTTTGGTACAGGCCATCCTACGAATTTTGCCGCAACAGCAGCGAAGTAGTTTTCACTCAATATATATTGAATGCTTCTTACCAGTTTAATAAAATAATGCCAGCCCAAAAACCCAAAGAAGACATTGATTAACGAGTACTGGCCGTTGCGGTCATCATTTTAAATAACGGAACATTGGTTTGCTCAGTTTTAGTTCCTATCTTAAAAAGATATTTACATACTAAAACTACGCTAATGCGCAACTCCTTTCTTTTCATCCTCTTTAGTTTTTTTTATTGTACTGCCATTGCTCAAATAGTGCAGGTGCAAAACGTAACGGTTATTGATGTAAACAGCGGCAAAGCAATGCCCGGTTATACTGTTGAGATCAATAACGGCATCATCAGCAAAGTTGCTCCTGCCAAAAACGTAAAAGCCATTGAAGGCAGCCGGGTAATTGATGGCACGGGTAAATACCTGATGCCGGGTATGGCAGATGCCCATATCCATTTTTTCCAGTCGGGCAGTTTGTACACCCGCCCTGATGGGTTAGACTTACGCAAAATTCATCCTTACGAATCAGAAATAACTTTTGCCAAAAACAATGCAACAGATTACCTGGAGCGCTACCTGCGCCTTGGTATTACCAGCGTGGTAGATGTTGGTGGACCGATGGCTAATTTCAATGTGAGAGACTCTATCGCCAAAACGATTGTTGCGCCAAATGTATTGGTAACGGGTCCCTTATTTTCAATGGTAGACCGCCCACAACTTGGAGATGACAGGCCCATCATAAAGATTACCAGTAAAGAAGCAGCAGATTCACTAATGCAGCAAATGCTGCCATCCAAACCGGATTTTATTAAGATATGGTACATCGCAGGGCCAACTATGCCTGCTGAAAAAAACTATGACCTTGTAAAATATATTGCAGAGCAAACGCATAAGAACGGGTTGAAACTAGCTGTACATGCAACCGAACTGCATACCGCAGAATTGGCGGTGGACGCAGGTGCAGATATACTGGTGCATAGTGTTGACGATTCTTTGTTACCAGATGCCTTCATTAAAAAAATGCTGGCCCGCAATGTGACCCTTATCCCCACGCTGATAGTAGCCGGCAATTATTACAAAGTGTTTTCAGGAAAACTTGCCCATCACCCACAGGACCTTGCCTGGGCCAATGCATTTGCTTATGGCAGCCTTACGGACCCCGAAAGTATGGCGGCGGAAAAACTGCCTCCCGTTCTCAAATTCTTAAGATCGAGAGGCATCCCTGCCGAGATTGCTTCGATGGATTCTATAATGGCACTCAACCTTGTTAAACTGGTGAAGGCCGGGGTAAATATTGCAACTGGTACAGACGCTGGCAATATCGGCACTCAACATGCCAGTTCTTATTTGCAGGAGCAGGAAGCCATGCAGGCGGCAGGAATATCTGTAGCAGAAATATTGAAAGCTTCTACCATCAATGTGGCAAAAGCTTTCGGAAAAGAGAGTGTTTGGGGCAGCATTGATAAAGGTAAAAAAGCCGATCTGCTGCTTTTAAACAGTAATCCCCTGCAATCATTAAATAACTTAAACGCCATCGCCATGGTAATAAAAGATGGCAAAGTTTTAATGCCGGGGGAATTGGTGCAGGAAAATGCTGAAGCCATTGTGCAACGGCAACTGAATGCTTATAATGCAAGAGATTTAGATGCCTTCATGAATACCTACGCCGATGAAATTAAATTGTATAATTTTCCAAACACGCTTATTGCAGAAGGCAAAGAAGCCATGCGTAAAAACTATGAAGGTTTTTTTAAGAATACCACCAACCTGTATTGCGAAATTGAAAACCGGATCATACAGGGTAACACCATTATTGATAAAGAAAAAGTACGTGCAGGCACCGCTACACTTAGGGCAGTAGCCGTATATGAAGTGTCCGATGGTAAAATAAAAAAAGTTACATTCATTCAATAATTCATATTTCTCAAACGGTTGATTGCACCATAAGCCTATACCATAATGAAAAAGCTCATTTATCTTTTTATCTTATTACCTGCGGTGATGCAGGCGCAGCCATTTAGTAAAACAGAAATTGCCCGTTGGCAGAAGCAGGCCCAACAGGTTACCATCATTCGTGACAATTGGGGCATTCCCCATGTATATGGCAAAACAGATGCAGATGCTGTGTTTGGTTTATTGTACGCCCAATGTGAAGATGATTTTAGCAGGGTGGAAATGAACTATGTAGAAAAGCTTGGGCGACTGGCGGAAGTAAACGGATCAAAAGATATTTACAATGACCTTTATGTGCGGTTGTTGATAGACAGTACTGACGCTATTGCTGACTATCGTCGTGCTCCCCTTTGGCTCAAACGCCTTTGCCTGGCATATGCCGATGGCATCAACTATTTTCTTTACAAACATCCTACGGTGAAGCCGGCATTATTGCAGCGCTTTCAACCATGGTTTCCCCTGCTATGGACGGATGGCAGCATTGGTGCCATCAGCACCGGTGGCGTAAGCACACAGGAAATGAAAAACTTTTACTCAGGTGACAAGAGCAACGCATGGGTGCCTCCTGCAAAATTTGAAGAAGCAGTAACCGGTTCCAATGGTTTTGCCATTGCGCCTTCGCATACAAAAAACGGCAACGCTATTTTATACATCAATCCACATGTTACTTTTTACTTTCGTCCTGAAGTGCACATGGTAAGCGAAGAAGGCCTGAATGCATACGGCGCAGTTACCTGGGGACAGTTTTTCGTGTACCAGGGCTTTAATGAATACTGTGGCTGGATGCACACCAGCAGCCAGGCAGATGTAGCAGATCTCTATGCTGAAAAAGTGACCGACGGAAAGAATGGGCTGCAATATGAATACGATGGTGCTAAAAGAAAAATTCGTCCGCAGCAGATGCGCATACGATATGCCACCGATAGTGGCACCCGTGCGCAAAACTTTACCGCCCTGTATACCCACCATGGGCCGGTAATGGCTGAGCGGGACAGCCATTACATTAGTGTAAAAGCCAGCAACAGGATGATGAACAGCCTCATTCAGAGTTGGCAGAGAACAAAGGCAAAGGGTCTTGATGATTACCTCGTTGCAAATGAATGGCGGGGCAATACCAGTAACAACACAGTATTTGCAGATAACAAAGGACATATTGCTTACTGGCATGGCAACTTTATGCCGGTGAGAGATACGCAATTTAACTGGAGCCGCCCGGTAGACGGCAGCACTTCCAAAACAGAATGGAATGGCCTGCACGATGTAAAAGAACTCGTGCAGGTGGTAGACCCGGCCTCAGGCTGGATACAAAATTGCAACTCAACACCATTTACTGCCAGCGGCGGCAGTAGTCCACAGAGGAAGAATTATCCCTATTACATGGCGCCCGATGGCGAAAATTTTCGTGGTATCAATGCCGTGAGAGTGCTTTCTAAAGAAAACAAGTTTACCATAGAGAAGATTATTGACGCCGGGTATGATACTTATTTGGCTGCTTTTGAAAAATTGGTTCCTGCGTTGGTGACAGCGTTTGAAAAAAACTATGATGCAACAGATCCGCAGCATGCAAAACTTGCTGAAGCGGTTATGATTTTAAAAAATTGGGATATGCGTTGCGGTGAAGCATCCGTAGCCACCACGCTGGCTGTTGAATGGGGTCAGCGATTGCTTCCCATGATAACCAAAACTGCACCAGTAGATGATGAAGAAGCAACGGACCAGGTTTCCATGACCAACCGCTTTGCAGCTACTGCTGCACCGGCAGAACTTGTAGAAACCTTAAGGAGCACCCTCGCTTACCTTGAAAACAGCTATGGCAAGTGGCAGGTTGCCTGGGGCGACATTAACCGCTTTCAGCGGATAGCCAGTGAAAATATTTTTGATGATAGCAAGCCGAGTTATCCTGTGGCATTTGCGTCCTCTCTATGGGGCATGTTGCCTTCTTACACAAGCCGCAACTTCCCCGGCAATAAAAACAGGTACGGCGTAAATGGTAATAGTTTTATATGCGCTGTGGAGTTTGGAAAAAAAGTAAAAGCAAAATCGCTGCTGGCCGGTGGCGAAAGTGGCCATCCCGCTTCACCGCACTTCTTCGACCAGGGCAACATGTACAGCAAGGGTATTTTTAAAGATGTATTGTTTTACAAAGAAGATGTAAAAAAGCATGTTGAAAAAGAATACCATCCCGGCGAATAATCGTTAAATACACAACAACCAATTATAAATGCACGATGCGGTAGCGGGTTACAAAACTCGTTTCGGCTCCGCTTGCCAGCGATATCAATCCCATATTATTATTGAATGCATCCGGTGCAGAGCTAAGGTTTTCCAATGCTATGCTCTGCCGGTGTGGCGGCGTGTACACCTGCAGGTAAGGATAAGACGGATCGGGGTGAATTTCCACTTGCAGGTGCTGCTTTGGATCCCGCAAAACTACCATGGGCTGGCACTCTGCAAAATTTACCGTAAAGCAATCATCAAAACTTCGCTCACCTATCGTGTCCAATGATCCGAATTCCTGGTAAGGCACCAGTTCACCCGTGGGAAGTAGTTCGCTATCAAACACAACATGCTCCTTACTTTGAAACTCCAGTTGGCAATCGTTAATGCTGCCGCCAAAACCAAAATAAGGGTGCCAGCCATCGGCAATGGGTATAAACCCTTTATCCCGGTTAACGATCGTACTGGTAATGGTAAGTTGATTGTTAGGTTGCAACTGGTAATTAACCATGCAATCGTATTTAAAAGGATAGCCCTCGTCTGTAGCTCCGTAAGCATACGATAGCTGCACGGTGGCTGCATCCTGGTCTGCGAAGCGGCCCACCACGCTAAATGGTGCATCGTACAAAATGCCATGAAGGGCATGCTTCCCCAGGTAAAATTTGCGGATAGTATGTTCTGCTTGCCCATATTTAAAACTGCCATTGCGCAGCCTGCAAACAAATGGAGATAATTTTGATCCTTTAAAACCTTTTGCTTCCAGTTCCTGTTCAAATTCCTGGCGGCTGCTATAACTATCTACCAGGTTTAACCGCCCCCCGCTCTTTTTTACAGAAAACTCATGGAGTATAGCACCGCAGGCGGGCAGCACTGCCGCTCTCGTTCCGTGTACATCGTCTTCCAGCACTAACCTGGCAAAACCGTACTGCTCCTCTTCTTTAATGCTAAACATGATCTTATTTTTTTAATTGCTCATTCAATCCCCCGGCTACGGGGTGGTTGGCTTTAAAAGTATAACCCAATAAACCGGCAATAGTTTGGGCAAACTGCTGTTGGTAAATTTGCATGTTGGTATTTATTTCTCCCTTTGCGGCAATGCCAGGGCCAATGGCTGCCATCCATGTTTCGCCAGAACCAGCAACATCACTACCATGGCTGGTCCATTGTTTTTTATCTGCATCGCCACGGCCATGATCGGTAGTAATGAATAATACCGTGTTGTTTTTGTACTGCGGATCAGCCTGTACAAATTCCCAGATGTTTTTAAGCCAATCGTCAAATTGCCGGGCGGCATCCAGGTAATACTGGTACTTACCTGCATGGGCCCATTCATCCGTTTCGCCATAGGAAATATATAAAACTTTCGGCTTCTTTTTAGTCAGCCATTCCATTGCAGCAAAATGAGTAAACATATCCAGGCATTCTTCATCGCCAAAAGGCTTAAACGAGCCGGACCGCATTGTGTTGATCAACTGTTCCCGGGTGCTCGGCTGCTTACCTCCACAATCGTCAAATGCTGCCACCACAGGTACGGCACTACGGTCTTCGTTCAGTATTCGGTTGAAAGCTTCCCAGGCGGCAAAGGCTGCCACCCTCCCTTTAAAAGCAGGTTGCTTATTAAAAAACTCCAATACCGTTTCATTCGGATTGGAGGGGTAGCTGTTGGTGTTGATAGCGCTGTCAACATATCCTGTCATCATCTCGCTGTAACCCGGGTAGCTGAACCAATAAGGATTGGTATTATTCACTTTATTGCCAAGCTGCCGGTTGCCATACAACTGGCCTTCTTTGGCTACCACGGTCCACAAGAACGGCAGTAACTTTCGCCTGCTTTCTTTTTCCTCTCTATCCCCGTAATTTTTATATAAGCTCAGTAGAGACCCCTGGTTAAATTCCGGGTTATTGGCCAGGGCGGTATCCATACCTTTAAATACTTCCTGCCAGCGTAGTCCATCTGTTGTTACAATAATAATGTTTGCAGCCTTCTGTTGTGCGGCCGCATTAAAACAAACAAATAAACCAACAATAAAAAATAGCTGTTTCAATCCCTTTATTTTTCTTTTGTGAATAATGTAGTTCGTCCGCCTTGAATAATATTGAACCTGCCCTTACCTGTATCAAACTCAATTACGATACCTGCAGCTTCAAAGGCGAATTTATCTTTCGCTGTTTGCATTAATGGAAATGCATCCTGACCGGTTGCCTGTGCCATCATCTGGTCGCCATCAAAACTGATTACTATTTTTAGCGGTATTTGGGTAGAACCATAAGTGCCGGTGTACTTTGCAGGTACAATCGGTTCCAACCCGGCGAGGGCTTTTTTGGTTCCCCAACTATTGTCTTTAATATTGGCATCCATAAAAATATTCCCATCGGCATTTAGATAACTGATGGTCTTTTTGGTATTGATTGCTACGGTTGCTATAGCCTGGTTCTTCTCCCAAATGCCAGCAGTTTGGTGAATGGTATCATAAGTACCATCGCTGTATTCAACATACAAATCTGTTGGTACTGCAAACCCGCCTTTGTTTACTAACTGTATGGTATAGCCGTTCTTTGAAGCAATGGGTTTTTCAAGAGCAATATCCATGTAATAGGTGCTAAAGAACCAGTTGTTCCAATACCAGTTTAAATTTTTACCTGCAAGGTCGTTGAAGCTGTTGAACATATCCCATGGTATGGGATGCTTTCCATTCCAGCGATCCATAAAGCCGTGCAGGCATTTGCGAAATAGTTCATCGCCCAGCATATCTTTTAATGCCAGGTAAGCCAGCGCAGGTTTACCATATTCATTGATGCCCATGGCCTGCCCGCTTAAAATATTGGCAGGCGTAATAATAGGTATCTGCGTTTCATCAGAAGGACTCATAGCCCAGCCTGCCACCCGGAACTGCCGAAAAAAAGTACTGGCGCCTTCTTTCCCCAGGTCATCTGTTCCTATCAGGTATTCGAAAGCTGTTGTCCAGCCTTCATCCATAAAACCATAACGATGTTCGTTTATGCCCATGTAAAAGGGAAAATATGAATGCCCCACTTCATGCTCTGCAATAAAACGTTGTATCACATCATCAGACTGCGGACTGTCGTTGGCCATCATCGGGTACTCCATATCGGCAAAGCCTTGTATAATGGTACTCTTCTGATAAGGGTAAGGAACCCCCGGCCAGTTATTGCTAAACCAATCCAGCGAATGCTGTATATGTTTTACCTGGTTGGCAAAATTACCAGCCTTATCAATGTATGCCGATTGTGTACTGGCTCTTCTACCAGTTTTTTTATCTACCACTACACTAGCCGCATCCCATACATAATGATCGCTGATGCAAAATGCCACATCGCTAATATTTTTTGCCCTCCAGCGCCAGGTGTTGCTGGCATTTTGGGTGGTGATCTTTTTGGCGTCGAGGTCCTGTTGGGTTACTACTTTTATAACTTCATCGCTGGTAAAACTTTTATTCAATTTCTGCAGGTAGGCAGGCTGTAATAACTCAGGTGCATTCACAAGATCGCCGGTACCCCAAACAAGAAAATTATTTGGTACGGTTACCGATACTTCATAATCATTAAAGTCATTGTAAAATTCCTGTGCATCGGTAAAGGTCATCCTGTCCCAGCCCTGCACATCATCCAACACCGCCACACGGGGATAAAAATATGCCAGGAAAAAACTGGTACTGTCCAGGCGGCCTTCTCTTCCACTTTCTTCACTCACTTCGTAATGCCAGTCAAATGCAAGTTGTATACTATCACCAGGTGCAAGCGGGTCTGACAATCCCACCTGCTGCCAGGTATTACTCCTCGGGTCCGGGAATTTTTTCTCCTTACCATTCTCCATATACTTATCTATATGAATGCCGGAAGTAAGGTAATCTTCAGAAGCGGCTCCCTGGCGGGCAGCCCCGGGTTTGTGAATATTAAGGATAAGTTTAAACACGAGCGTACGAAGTGAGTTGGGACTGTTATTGAAGTATGTAATGGTCTCCGTACCCCTTACGGTTTTATCAGGAGGTGCGGTATTAATATTGATATTGTAGCGTGCCCGGTTTTGCCAGTAGTTTTTGCCTGGTTTACCATCTGCACTTCGGAAGCCTTTATCCATAGCTTCTTGTACATTTTGTGGTGTAAATAATGTTTGTTGGGCGGCGGCGGCAAAACCAAGGAAACACAACAAAAGAAATAATATATTTTTCATACTGCTTTATTTAATTCACCCTAATATAAGTTGCTTTTCTAAAATGATATAGCCTGTTTTATTTAAGTGGTAGGGTGCTATTTGTTCTATTATTTAATAATTACTTCATCAATAAATAAATGGCTGGGTTGTCCTGCACTTTCATGCCATGGGGGCAGGCCGCCACCATTAACTGCTTTTATTCTTACGAACCGTGCGGTAGTATTTACATCAGCCCCAAGCTCCTGCACCATTACCTGTTTATCATCATTAGGAATTTTGTTTGCAACTGTAACCAGCGGTTTATAATTTATTCCATCGTCACTAACTTCGAACATTACCTCTTTTGGAAAAATGATCCAGGGGCTCACATCTTGTAACACATGAATTCCTACATGTTTAATATTGGTGGGTTGTTTAAATGCCACTACCGCTTCAAAGTCTTTAGCGAAATAGCTTTGCCACTCACCCGTCTTCCAGTTCACCGTTCCTTCGATTCCATCAATCAAAGCATCGGCGCCACCTGCGGTGTACATGGGATGTACTTCGCTTTTTACAGAAATTGAACGATCGGTTACCACTTTGTAAAATTGTTGTGTTACTACCGGACTTTTGTACCCGCCCTTTTCTGCATAAAAACTTATGCTGGTTGCATCGATTAAAATTACTGGCTGTTTGTAAACAGCAAAATTAGTTAGTGGTTCAACTTTTCCATTTATGTAGTAATAAATTTTGGCATCTTTATCAATGCTGCCCATTACTACCCGCAGGCTGTCTTTTATTTTATTGCTTTCCATATCAAAATAAGGTACGGCCACAAAATCATTGGCATTGATGTTTGTGGCTGGCATATCCTGCGGCCGGGTACCCCTTGTTTTATCAGGTTGATCAACCATATTAAAAACGAGGGAACCACCATTTGCAATAGCAGCATGATTGATGAATGTGGCTGGCAGGTTCTTTCCATTTAGCTGCATACTGCCAACATATTTGTTGTTGGCGGAAAGGTTTTTTGCTGAGATGGTAAAGGTTTTACCATTCTCAAGGTGGATATTTATTTCATCAAACACCGGTGTACCCAAAGCATATTGCCCCGATGCCGGCGTAACAGGATAAAAGCCCATGGCACTAAAAATATACCAGGCACTCATCTGCCCGCAGTCTTCATTACCAATCAGTCCATCGGGTTCATTTTTGTAAAATGATTTACATACCTGGCTCACGAGTTCCTGTGTACGCCAGGGTTGCCCGGCGTAATTGAACAGGTAAGCCATGTGATGGCTTGGCTCATTGCCATGCGCATACTGGCCGATAAGCCCGGTAACATCTGCCTGCTCCCGGCCGCTTAGGTCTTCTGTTGTGGTGAACATTTCGTTTAGCTTAGCAGCAAATGAACGTGGACCACCATACAATTTTATCATACCGGAAACATCCTGCGGCGCAGCAAAGCTGTAATGCCAGGAGTTGCCCTCTGTAAAAAAATTATTTACCTCCGTGGCTTTAAAAGGCTGGTACCAGAAGGCCTGCACTTTTCCACGAATGTGTTTCGTGGCAGGATCAAACAGGTTTTTATATTGTTGTGCCCTTAGCATATAACGCCGGTAACTATCCTGTTGCCCCAGTTGTTTGGCCACCTGCGCAATGCACCAGTCATCATATGCATATTCCATCGTTTTAGAAGCACTCTCATGATCGTCGTTGTTGGCAATAAACCCTTTTTCCCGGTAGGCCTTTAATCCAAACCGGTCGCTCTCTGCATAATCAGTCATCGCTTTCAAAGCAAATTGTTTGTCAAAACCTTCAATTCCTTTCTGCATAGCATCAGCAATTACAGGAACGGAGTGATAACCAATCATGCAAAAAGTTTCATTAGCACTCAGCTCCCAAACGGGCAGCATGCCGCCAAATTTGTATTGGGCCAGGAAAGTGTTGATCCAATCGGAAGTACGCCGCCTGTTAATGATAGCCTGCAACGGATGCAAGGCCCGATAGGTATCCCAGAGAGAAAACACCGTATAATTGGTAAAATCTTTTGCCTGGTGCACTTTTAAATCGGTGCCGCGGTAGTCCCCATTTACATCTGTATAAACATTAGGACTAAGCGAAGCATGGTAAAGCGCCGTATAGAAAATAGTTTGCTCATCGTTTGTGCCACCCTTCACTTCAATTTTGCTCAATTCTTTGTTCCATGCTGCATGAGCAGCTTGTTTTACTCCTTCAAAATCCCAGTCAGGAATTTCGGCCAGCATGTTTTCTTTTGCATTTGCTTCGCTGACGCCGGAGATGCCCACTTTTACTTTCGCTGTGCGATTGCCATCAAGGTTGAAGCCAACCCATGCTTTTATATTTTTGCCGGTTGCTTTATCCATGCCGGATTGCGGAATGTTGTTTAAAGCAATGCTGTATCCGGAAAATGGCCGATCGAATTCCATATAAAAATAAACGACCTGGTTTGTTGCCCATGATTTGCTTCTGCGCATACCTTTTATCGTATGGTCATTTACTATTTCAATTGAAGACTCCAGCACTTCATCCCGGTGTTGCAGGTCTATCAGCACTTTGCCGCTGCCTGCATCCTGCGGAAACTGGTAGCGGTGCATGCCTGCCCGGGTGGTTGTGGTTAGCGAAGCTTTTATATTATGCTTCTCCAGCAATACTTCATAAAAGCCGGGTGATGCTTTTTCTGTGGAATGAGAAAATGCCGATGCATAATCTTTATTCACCCATTGCACATCGCCGGTAAATGGCATCAGCAGCACATCGCAGTAATCCGGGATACCGGTTCCGCTAAGATGGGTATGAGAAAATCCATAGATCAGGCTATCGCTGTAATGGTATCCGCTGCAGCCATCCCATCCTTCCAGCCGGGTATCGGGGCTCAATTGCATCATACCAAAAGGCAT
>JBBSKH010000027.1:0-36278 GCA_038256495.1 Chitinophagales bacterium | reverse complement strand
TCCAATTAGGTACCGCTACGAAAACCCTAAGCGCAACTGTTACCAACGGTGCTACGCTAATAAATGCTGCAAGTGTCACCTTCATAGTAACTAGCAACGTGAACAATGTAGTATCAATTATCCCTGGTACGCCAGTAACAGTATCTACAGGAGCCAACGGTGTTGCGACTTATAACCTGTCAACAGGTTCATTGCCAACTGGCTTATATGCTGTCACCGTAACTGTAGGTTCAGGATGCGCAGAGACCATCGCATACTTCTCCATCTACGATCCTAACGCAGGTTTCGTAACCGGTGGTGGCTGGATCAACTCTCCAGCGGGTGCGTATAGCGCCGACCCCTTACTGACTGGTAAAGCGAATTTTGGTTTCAACGCCCAGTATAAGAAAGGCAATAACACGCCTGACGGAAACACTCAATTCCAATTCCAGGCAGGAGACCTGAAATTTAAGAGTTCAGTATATGATCTCGGATCATTGGTAATAGCAGGTGCAAAAGCCACCTTCAAAGGAACTGGTACCATTAACGGTTCAGGCACTTACAACTTCCTTGTTTCTGCCATTGATGGAGACATAAATGGCGGTGGCGGAATAGACAAGTTCCGCATCAAAATCTGGAACGGTAATACGGTAATCTATGATAACAACATGGGTACATTGGAAAACGGCGATCCAACTACAGCACTCGGTGGCGGTTCTATCGTAATACATGATGGTAAGAAAAATTCAGTAGTTGGTACATTACCAGTTACAACAACAACAGCTGCAACTGATGAAATTGAAACTGTTAGACCAACTTTAGACGTACAGGTTTTCGGCAACCCATCTACCACATCATTTAAACTGAAAGCAACAGGCGGTAAATTAAATGAAAAGATGACCGTTAAAATAACCGACATGAATGGTACTATACTGGAAGTGAGAACAAATGTGATGGTAGGCCAGGTAATAGAATTTGGCAATCAGTATCGTGGTGGAACTTACTTTGCAGAAGTTCGCCAGGGAACAGTTCGCAAGCTGGTTAAGCTCATCAAATTAAATTAGAACATAAAACCAACATAAGAAAGGCTGTCTCCAATTGCGGAGGCAGCCTTTTTTAGTATGTCAGCCTTTAGCCGCCCCGCAGGAACGGAAAATTTCTTCATTAGGGTTTCTGTAGCCAATGGGTAGAAATGGAACCATGTAGAATTCATTTAAAATAAAAAATCTTGTAGTGGCGCTTCGACCTGCTGAAAGCATCCTTGTTGAAAAAATAGCAAACGGTTTCTATGCTGATCGACATACCCGACCTGGAAAAATTGTTCGCACATAATCTGGCAAGAGATTGCCCACGCACAGCATGACCGGCATTACTTTCTCGTTCAAGACCCATGGAGGAATGCGGCAATTGTAGCTTCGGTATAATTCCGATGATTTATTTTTTAAAACCATGCCGCCCTATTACAAAATCACATATTTTTACCCCGATGGAATTTTTTGAAAATATGGCTCCCTTGCTCCGCACATTCTGGTATTTAGCCATACCAACCAGCCTGGTGTTTCTCATACAAACCATTATAACCTTTGTTGGTGCTGATGCCAGCGATGGATTGGATGTTGATTTCGACGGCGACCTGGGTGGCGGAGATGCGCCCTTCCAGCTTTTTTCGCTGCGTAACCTGATTAATTTTTTATTAGGTTTCAGTTGGACTGGTATTTCATTTTATAACAGTATTTCATCGCCGGCATTGCTGATCGGTCTCGCCTTTATCATAGGCGTGCTCTTCGTACTTATATTCTTTCTTATAATTAAACAAGTGCAAAAGCTGGGCGAAGACAATTCTTTTAAACTAACCAATACCATCGATAAGTCTGCTGAAGTTTACCTGGCCATACCCGGTAATAAATCCGGCAAAGGCAAAGTGATGATCAGCGTTAACGGCGCTTTTCATGAACTGCAGGCCATGACGGAAAATGGCCCCATACCCACAGGAGCAGTGGTAAAGGTGATAAAGATCATCAACCAGGATATTTTAATCGTAGAACCCATTTAACCAAAACCAACCATGAGCCCGATCTTGTTGATTGCAGTAGCTGCAGTCGTATTCTTTGTAACCATCCTTGCGCTGGTGTCCCGCTATAAGCGATGCCCTTCAGATAAAATATTAGTGATATATGGACGAACCGGCGGCACGTCAGCTAAATGTGTGCACGGTGGCGGCGCCTTTATCTGGCCAGTGATACAGGACTATGCGTTCCTTGATCTGAAGCCTTTGTCAATTGAGGCAAACCTAACTAATGCGCTTAGCCGCCAAAACATCCGGGTAGATGTGCCCTGCCGTTTTACGATAGCCATTTCAACAGAAGCAGAAAGTATGAACACGGCTGCCGAACGTTTGCTGGGATTATCCCCTGAGCAGATACAGGAGCTGAGTAAGGATATTCTGTTTGGTCAGTTGCGCCTGGTAATTGCTACCATGATGATTGAAGAGATCAACAGCGACAGGGATAAATTCCTGGATAATATTTCGAAGAACGTGGATAGTGAATTAAGAAAGATCGGTTTAAAACTCATTAACGTAAACGTTACTGATATTAAAGATGAGTCTGGTTATATTGAAGCGCTTGGTAAGGAGGCTGCAGCCAAAGCTATCAACGAGGCGAAAGTAAGTGTTGCCGAGCAGGAGAAAATTGGTGAAACCGGTAAGGCTATGGCCGATAGGGAAAAAGATACACAAATTGCAGAAACGCACAGGGACCGTGATGTAAAAATTGCCAACACTGTAAAAGATAAAGAAGTAAGTATTGCCCTGGCTGGCAAAGATGAAGCCATTGGTAAGGCCGAGGCACAAAGAGATACCCGTGTGAAAACGTCGGAAGCAAATGCAGTAGCCGTTAAAGGAGAGAACACGGCAAAGATTGAAATTGCCAACTCCGATGCCCTGCGCAGGGAGAAGGAAGCAGAGGCATTGCGTATTGCCATCAGTGCCGAAAAAGTACAGCAGGCAAAAGCATTGGAAGAATCTTACGTGGCCGAGCAGAAAGCTGAATCTGCCCGTTCGGAAAGAGAAAGAAGTACACAAATTGCCAATATCGTGGTGCCTGCCGAAATAGCCAAACAGCGTGCTATCATTGAAGCACAGGCCATTGCCGAAAGCATTAGGGAAAACGCAAAAGGTGAAGCCGATGCTATTTTTGCAAAGATGGATGCAGAAGCCAGGGGTTTATATGAAATTTTAACCAAGCAGGCTGAAGGTTACAAACAGGTAGTTGCTGCAGCCGGCGGCGATCCCACAAAAGCATTCCAGTTATTGCTGATAGAGAAATTACCGGAGCTTGTTAAAACACAGGTGGAAGCAGTAAAAAATATAAAGATTGATAAGATTACCGTATGGGATTCTGCCAACGGCAATTCAGAGAATGGCAATACAACTACTGCTAATTTTGTAGCGGGCATGATGCGGACAGTGCCGCCACTTAACGACCTCTTCAACATGGCCGGACTCAATTTACCTTCTTACTTAAAAGGTGCCGACCAGGAAAAAGAAAACGGAGATAACCCAAAAGAAAAGGAAGAAAATAAAAACTAATTAAAACAAACGCCCCGGAAAACGGGGCGTTTGTTTTTGCTTCCAGCGATAATTTTTCAATTTGACGTCTCCGGTTTACGCACCTGCCTTTTTCCTAAGTTGCCAGTGCGGGGAACAGGAAAAATAATTATGTTTACGGTGCTATCTAACTTTTAGTACAACCATAATTTATTATTTTGAATACGCCTCAACCATTAATAGATAAAAAATATTTACTAGAAAAATTTTCCGGCAAAGGCGGCTGGACCTATGCCCGCATTCCGGAAATTCCGCCGGCGAAGCAAACGCCGTTTGGCTGGGTAAGGGTGCGTGGCAGTATTGATGGAATTGAAATAAAAAATTATCATTTAATGCCCATGGGAAACGGGCAATTGTTTCTTCCAGTAAAAGCGGAGATCAGGAAACAAATAAAAAAACAGGCCGGCGATCATGTCTTCGTTATTTTGTATGCTGATGATTTGCCAACAGAGATTCCGGAAGAACTGGCTGTTTGCCTGCAGGATGAACTGCAGGCATACAAATATTTTTTGAAATGCACAAACGGTGAACAGCAGGCATTTATTAATTGGATATATTCAGCAAAAACAGATGCAACAAAAATAGAGCGTATTGCCCAAAGTGTTGAGATGTTAAGCAAAGGGCAACGGCTGAATACTAAGCAGGGTAAGGACTGATCAGCTTTATGCGGAACCTGCCCAATAAAGCAAATTGCTCCAGCAAAACGACTTTATCGGATTTGCCAAAATCTATACAAGATCAGAAACCTGCATCAGCGGATAGCTGCATGGCTACGTCAAGCGGATACGTTAATGCATGCAGGTACAGCGCTTCCTGTTTTAAAATATAAATAGTTTACATTGCGGCAGTAATAAACAAATATTTGCATTCAACAATTTTATTCAACCAACAACAAGCATTGACCAACACCCACAACGGCATACCCATCGTACTTATAGATAACGAAAAAAGCCTGGCTACATTAGCGGCACAGTTGCAAACATTGCAAGAGTTTTCCATAGACACAGAGTTTGACAGTTTCAATAAACAATATGGGGTGCACCTGCAGCTTATCCAGGTATTTGATGGCCATACTTGCTACCTTGTTGATCCGTTAATGATAGAGGACCTGTCGGCTTTGTGGGCAGTTTTGGAGAACAGGGATATTTGCAAAGTGCTGTACTCAGGTGCCAACGATGTTGATGTTTTAAAAAGAAGCGGCTGCAAACCAAGAAACCTTTTTGATGTTCAGCTTGGCACAGAACTATGCAAAATGCCGGAGCGTTCTTTGTCGGGTATATTGTTGAAAGAATTTGGTGTGCAACTGGATAAAGCTACGCAAGCTGCAGGCTGGGGCAACCGTCCTTTAGAGAACAGGCAACTGGCATATGCCAGTGATGATGTGATCTTTCTTTTACGATTGAAGGCGCTGCTGCTGCCAGCCTTTGAATCCAATAACGTTACCGAAATATTGAAGCAACAAAACCTGCAGCTAGAGGCAGCAAGCAGCAAAGACTATGTGGCTAAACTAAGTGATAAGCAGTGGAAAGTTTACAGTAAGTACAGTCAGCAAAAACTGTTGTCGTTAAAATTACTGGTAGATGCTTTTGCACAGCAACTAAACCTGCCACCATTTAAAATCGTACGGGATTCCCTGCTGGAAGAAGTGGTGAAAGAACCGGCAACTTTTCTAAGGGACCCTTTCCCCGGTAAACAATTCCACCCAAAAGTTATCCGCATCAATGCCTTTACAAAACAATTCATGGATATCGTCCATTCCATTGACCCCTCCATTCCATGGGAACGACCAGCGAGAAGCTAATCATTTCAATATTGCTGCTTTACCCTGTCAAGCAAACCTTCCAGCCCATTTATCTTTATTTCATACAAGGTCTCCAGCATCTGGCCCAGCCGCCCCTGGGGAAAACCTTTGCGCTGGAACCATTCCAGGTAGCTAACCGGCAGGTAACGCAGCACCGTGCCTTTGTATTTTCCAAAAGGCATTTTCATGGTTACAATATCCAGCAATAATTTGCCATCTGGCATTGGTACATCCTCCATAGAATAAAAATTAACGACCTACTGCAGGTACAACCGCAAGGCTTTCGTTGCCATCGGCACTAACAGATTGTACAGCAAAAAAGTAATTGTCTTTACTGAAAGGCATTTCCATATTGGTATCAGTAGTGTAATATTTTCGTTGCCAGGTAGCACTAGTAGTTTCCCGTACCAACACATAATAACCTTTGGCAGTACCGTAAGCAGGCGCTTTCCAGCGAAGCATGCTGGTATTGCCCAGGCGTTTTACATCAATTATTACTGCTGTTGGTTTGCCGGGCGCTTTGGCAAGATTGGCCAGGCAACTAAGGTTTAGTGCAGTGTTCTTACGCAGGTATTCAAAGTCAATAAACTCCAGCAAGTCGCCGTATTGTATACCGTTCTCCACCCTTACATCCTGGTGCTGGTGGAAATAATTTTCATTCATTTCGGTGATACGCACAGCAGCATAACCATTATCAACATACGCAGTATGATCGCCACCACGCAGGAAGCGGTCGTTGCGGTAAATCATCACCACTTCCAGGTTATCTACATAACGCTCACCGGTTTCTTTTACGTAGCGGGCCAGTTGCCGGCTGCTGCCGTCGTTCTCCAGTCCCAACTGGCGAATGCCTTTTGCAGTTTTTTCTGTTTCAAATGCCGGCAGCCCTTCGCTGAAAACCCTCACCCTGGTATTGTCTATGATGTTCGTCTGGCTGCTGTTGTTACTGCCCATGATATCATTGTTCAACACCGCCTCTATATTCAGGTTGTTTTTGCGTGCCTTGTTGGCCATAAAATAAGCGCCGAGTAAACCTTGCTCCTCACCACTTACCGCCACAAAAATAATAGTGGCCGGGAAGGATTGTTTGCTCATGATGCGGGCAGATTCCAGCACGGCTGCTACGCCGCTGGCATCATCATTAGCGCCCGGTGCATCACCGGTTCTGTCCATCACACTTGTTCGCATATTATCAAGGTGCCCGCTGATAATAAATACCCGGTCATCGTTGGGGTCGGTACCTTTTAAAGTTGCCAGCACATTGCCCAGCAGGGTAGGCGCATCAATGCGGCGCTTATCCGGCTGCAGGGTAACGGTATCTATAAACGAAGTTAAGCGCCCGCCCGATTCCTTTTCAAACTGTTTGAATTTAGTGAGCACCCAGTTGCGGGCTGCACCAATGCCTCGTTTGGCATCGGTAGTACTACTCATCGTATTACGGGTGCCAAATGCCACCATTGTTTTGATGTACGATTGTAAAGAATCGGATGAAACCTGAGCCACCATTCCTGCAATGGCAGGATCACGGTTTACCGTGGTTTGAGCATGGCTGCAAAACTGTACAAAGGCAAGGGCTGCCAGTAAACTGATCTTTTTCATATGCAAGCGTTGAGTTTGAATTTATTCTTCGTTTTTAAACTGGCTGTACTTCCGCCATTTTTCAATTACCTGGCTCATGTCATCCGGCAGTTCGCTGCTAAACAGCATGTCCTTGCCGGTGGCGGGATGCACAAAGCCCAATTCTTTGGCATGTAGTGCCTGCCTTTGGCAAATGGCAAAGCAGTTATCTACAAACTGTTTGTATTTTGTATACACCGTTCCTTTTACAATTCTATCGCCACCATAAAAATCATCACTAAATAATGGGTGACCAATGTACTGCATGTGCACCCTTATCTGGTGTGTACGGCCAGTTTCCAGGCGACACTCTACCAGCGTAACATAGTTAAAATTCTCCAGCACTTTGTAATGGGTGATGGCTTCCTTGCCATGTTCGCCATCAGGGTAGGTGGTAAATAATTTGCGTAAACGCTGGTGCCTGCCCACATGACCTTTAATGGTACCTTCTGTAACATCGAAGTTACCCCATACCAATGCATGGTACCTCCTGTGAACAGTATGGTTAAAGAATTGTTTGGCAAGATGCGTCATGGCCTGATTGGTTTTTGCCATCACCACCAGTCCGCTGGTATTCTTATCAATGCGATGCACCAATCCAAATCGGGGCAGGGTGCTTTCGTCTATGTTGGGATCCTGTTCCCGCAGATGCCATGCTACCGCATTTATCAGCGTTTTATCAGGGTTGCCGCTACCAGGGTGTGCCACCATACCCACGGGTTTGTTGATCACCATAATATCATCATCTTCGTAAATGATATTTAATGGAATATCCTGTGGGATGATATCAGACGACTCTGGTGAATCTGTTTCATAAATCACCACATGATCGCCAGGGCGTGTTTTGTAATTACTCTTCACCGGTTTTTCGTTTACCAGTACCAGTTCGTTTTCTATGCTCTGCTGAATCTTGTTACGGGTGGCACCTTCAATGCGGTTCATCAGGAACTTATCAATGCGCAGGGGCTCCTGTCCCTTATCAATAGTGATGGAAAACTTTTCATACAACTCTTCCGAATCTTGCAGGTCTTCTGTTATGTCTGTTGGAATCTTGCTCATATTATTGGCCTCCTTCTATACCCGGCGGCGCTGGGCTAAATGCATTATTTTTGCAAAGTAAAACAATGATGGGCATATGCAACGGGTGAAATACGAAGATCTGGGAATTATTGATTATAAAACCGCCTGGGATTACCAGGAAACCTTGTTGCAACAGAATGTTGCACTCAAGTCGGCTGCCCGCATCATCAATCCTGCCTACGATCCTGTGATGCTTGCTACGCAACATTATTTATTGCTATGCGAACATGAGCCGGTGTACACCCTTGGTAAAAGTGGTAGTATCAGCAATGTATTATTGTCCGAGGCAGAAATGCAGCAACGGGGCATTTCTTTTTACAAGACCAACCGTGGCGGCGATATCACTTTTCATGGCTTGCAGCAAATTGTGGGTTATCCCATCCTTGACCTGGAGAAAATGTATACAGATATTGGCCGTTACCTGCGCAACCTGGAGGAAGTGATCATTGGCACCATTGCCGCATTTGGTATTAAGGGCGAACGAAGTGCGGGTGAAACAGGCGTGTGGATAGAGCCCGGCATCAAAGGCAGGGAACGCAAGATATGCGCCATGGGCGTTCGTTGCAGCAGGTGGGTAACCATGCACGGCTTTGCCCTTAATGTAAATACTGACCTGGATTATTTCAACAATATTATTCCCTGCGGCATACAGGATAAGCAGGTAACTTCTATTGAAAAAGAGATTGGCGGACCGGCAGATTACGAAGCGGTAAAGCAGGAATTAAAACAAAATTTTGAAAATATTTTCCAGGTAAGCGTTCAATAGCTTAGCGGTTACCCGGTCGCTTTACCGGTTCGTTACTACCCTTGCCGTCTTTTGCAATAAAGAAATCATTCTTCTCTACCAGTTTACCGGCATCAAACAACTCGAAGCGGTACCAGCCGCTGCGCAGAAAGTTTACTTTTTCTATAATAAGGTATTCATCTTTCAGGTTGTCCAGATCAAAGATCAGGCGCTCCAGGTTATCGAAAAATTTTACCGAATACTTCCGCTTGCCTGCTTCCGGCAGGTGTACAATTACATTATTGTCTTTGGCAGTATAGATCCATCTACTAGGAAAATTGTCTTCGGATTTACCGGGCACCAGCACAATTCCAAAAGGATTATCGGGTGAATTAGGGTCTACCATCCACGGGTATTTTACGCCTGCATAAACGGCCGTGTTGGTATCTGGTACTGGTCTCCGGGCTTCGGTGTAAATATAAGAGCCACCTTCAAAAGCCACAAATACCCGGTAATACATCCTTGTGTAAGGAGGGGTGGCATCGGCATAACCGTTCTCCAGGTTTTGCGGGTTAAACACAGATCCGATAGTAGTAAAATTTTTCAAACTATCGTAAGAGCGTTGGATGTTGAGCACAGTAACGGGTTTCTTATATTCGTTTCTCCAGCTAACGATGATCTTGTTATTGGCATTGTTTACCGATATGTTGGGCAGGGTTTCCTGCGCCAGCAGGGAGGCTGGCAGCAGTAACATTATTAAAACTGCGATGTAGGATATCTTCATAATTAACCGCTGGCTTGGCAGCAAATATAACAAAGCCTCATTGTAATGAGTTTGTTCATTGGTTGCATAGTGTTAAAGGAATTAAAAAATAAGCGTTCCGGCAGGTAGTGAACGATTCCCCTGCAACCCGCCGGTGTGCACACACACAATATGACTTCCAGGTATAAAATGGTCGTTCTGAATGCTGTCAATAACCGCATACATCATCTTTGCTGTGTACACAAAATCAGTAGGCACAGCATGTTGCTCATAAAAGTCATTCATGAATTTGATAAGAGCCCGGTTCTTTTTAGCATAACCACCAAAATGATAATTCCTTAATATCTCCAGGTTGTCATATTGATGATGACCGGTTAAGAATTCCAATCGTTGTTCAATATCATCCATGCCTTTTAAAACAGGTATAGCAATAATTTTTTGATGAGCAGCGGCACCCAGCAGCAAACCAGCAAGGGTAGTGGCGGTTCCCACCGCCGTACAAATATGTGTGGCATTTTCCTCGGCTAGCAGATCCATAATGAGTGCAGCACCTTTGGCACCCGTTGGGTGATAGCCACCTTCGGGGATGATGATGCCTTCTTTGTGAGTCAATCCACCTTCAGCCATTTGCCGGTAAATATCCCGTGGCAGGTAATGCAGTTGCATGTTATCGGCCATGCATTGCTGTAAGGTGTGGGACAATTGCGGAGGTTTTTCCCCTCTTACATAACCAAGACCTGGGATATGTAGCAGCTTTGCAGCAAATGCTGTTGCCGATAGGTGATTGCTATAGGCACCGCCAAAGGTTATGATCGGCTGGCCCGGATGTTGCATTGCTTCCTGCAGAAAATAATGCAGCTTAAAAAGTTTGTTGCCGGATACCACGGGGTGTATTTCATCGAGCCGAAGCATGGATATGCTAACGCCTTTATCATCCAGCAATTTGCTTTTAAGTTTATTGATGGTTATATTATTGGAATTAATCAGCATATAAAGCCCATTGCAGGCAGTTTGTTTTACATTTGCAGCAAACTTATTTTTAAATTCATAAAACAACAATATAAATGCAACCTACACTTTTAATTTTGGCCGCAGGTATGGCCACCCGTTATGGAAGTATGAAACAAACAGAAGGTTTTGGCCCAGACGGCGAAACCATTATGGATTATTCAATTTATGATGCCATCAGGGCGGGCTTTGGCAAAGTAGTGTTCATTATTCGTAAAGATTTTGCTGAATCGTTCAAAGAGAATTTTGACAAACGCTTTAAAGGGAAGATAGCAGTAGATTATGTTTTTCAGGAGATGGATTCATTTGTAAACAAAGAAGACATGCCGGAAGGCAGAACGAAGCCATGGGGTACCGCTCATGCTATACTTTGTGCCAGGGATGCCGTAAAAGAACCCTTTGCTGTTATTAATGCTGATGATTTTTATGGCCAGGATGCTTTTGAAAAAGCTGCGCAGTTCTTAAACAATGATTGCGATGAAAATACCTATGCCATTATTGGTTACCAGCTAAACAAAACCCTGAGTGAGAACGGAACGGTTAGCCGGGGCGTTTGTGCAGTTGATGGGGATAAGAACCTGGTGGGCATTTGGGAGCGCACCAAAATATACCCGGAAAACGGAAAGGTTTTTTATGAAGAGAATGAAGAGAAGAAAGAAGTAGATGCGATGTCGAATGTATCCATGAATTTCTGGTGCTTTCATCCATCTGTATTTGAAATAACAGAAAAGTTGTTCAGCGAATTTCCAAAGGCTAATATGGAGAATCCGAAGGCGGAATTCTTTATACCCATCATTGGCGATCATTTTATTAAGAACGAAGGCGGCACCATAAAAGTGATACCAACAGCAGCACAATGGTTTGGTGTTACTTATAAGGAAGATGCGCCCGGCGTAAAGCAAAGCATCGATCAACTGGTAGCGGATAAAGCTTATCCCGATTCTCTGTGGAGTTAATAAATGATCATTAATATTTTTATAAAGAAAGAAGCGGCCACCGCTTCTTTCTTTATAAGTACACATCTTCTATCAGGAAAAATTCTGTTTTTGCCGGCAGGATGGTGATGGCCAAAATATCAAATTGTAATTGCTGCCATTGCGGGTGTTGGTACATATATTCTTCCGCAGCATTAATAAGGTATTGCATTTTCCTGTCATCCATCCCTTCTTCGGGATGGCCGAAAAGGGTGGAAGTGCGGGTCTTTACTTCTATAATATGTAAGCGCTTGTTCTTGCTGGCAATAATGTCTATCTCCCAATTCTTGTGGCGCCAGTTCTGGTGCAGGATTTCATAGCCATTGCGGGCGAAATATTCCACCGCCATTTTTTCCCCGTCTTTGCCTGTTTGATTATGTTGGGCCATAAGCTAAGTTAAAAAAATAGCGCCAGTACTTATTAATGATAAAAAGAACATACTGCCGTTTATAAAAACATTATTGCTTATTTTTGCGCCATAAACAACTAGTTAGAGATGAGACAAAACACAACATTGGTTTTAATAGCTATAGGAATGATACTGGCGGCTGCACTAAGCCGTATTGCTTTTTATCCTTTGAACTTCAGCCCGGTAATAGCTATGGCTTTGTTTGGTGGCGCAGTTATTAAAGAAAAGCGCCTGGCATTTGCCCTTCCTTTGCTGGCGATGTTTCTTAGCGATCTGTTATTTGAATTAACCAATATTGCACCAGGCTTCTGGGGTTGGGGCCAGGTAATTGGCTATGGTATTTTAGCACTCATCACCGTTTTTGGTTTCAATCTTAAAAAGATTAATGTGCCTAGTGTGGCAGGATTCTCCATCGCATCTTCCCTTATATTCTTTTTTCTTAGCAACAGTAGTGTGTGGATTTTTGCAGGCAGCACTTATGCCCGTAGTTTCAGCGGCTGGATGGATTGCCTGGCAGCGGGTATTCCTTTCCTTAAAAACGGAATGGTTGCAGACCTGGTTTATAGTGCTGTGTTCTTTGGCGGTTATGTATTGCTGGAGAAATTTGCATTTAAGAAAGTAGTGGCCTGATTTCAGCAGGATACACATAATTTATATAATAAGGAGACAGCCGCTGTCTCCTTATTCATTGTATATCGGTTGATAATTATAATTGCGATGCCGCCTGTTCGTATCCCACATCTATATCAAGACCCCGGCCATCAGCAGCGGTGGTAGCCAGCTCGTCGCAACGGTTGTTGTAAGGGTTATCAGCGTGACCTTTTACCCATACCATGGTAATTTTAAATGGCCTCGATACTTCGTAGTACAAGCGCCAGAGATCGGGATTCTTTTTACCGCCTTTAAAATTGGTCTTCATCCAGGTATCAAGCCAGCCCTTGCTGATCGTATTTACCACGTACTGGCTATCAGAATAAATGGTAACCGGCAGCTCGTTTTTTTTGATGGTCTGCAGGCCCGCAATCACCGCCATCAATTCCATCCGGTTGTTGGTAGTAAGGCGGTAGCCTTTCGATAGTTCTTTGCGGTGATGTCCGCTCATTAAAATAGTGCCGTAACCGCCGGGCCCGGGATTGCCACGGGAAGAGCCGTCGGTGTATATGATGATATTATTCAAAACAAATAAAACTTATGGTGGTTAGGATGATCGTTACTAAACCTGCACAACGCCCATTTTAAAAGGCGGAATCTCCGGGTTCTGGTCGGCTGCTTTTAATCCTTCGCTTATTACCATCCGGGTATCGGCAGGGTTAATGATGCCATCCACCCATAATCTTGCTGCTGCATATTCTGGTTTTGTTTGGCGGGTATAGTTATCTGTTATATTTTTTAAAATGGCTGTTTCCTCATCAGGAGTAACTTTTTCACCTTTTGCTTTCATAGATGCCACCTGTATCTGCAGCATCGTCTTGGCTGCCTGGTCGCCACCCATTACTGCAATTTTGGCCGTAGGCCATGCATAAATAAAACGGGGGTCGTATGCTTTGCCACACATAGCATAATTACCAGCGCCATAGCTGTTGCCAATAATAATGGTGATCTTGGGCACCACCGAGTTTGCAACGGCGTTTACCAGTTTGGCCCCATCTTTAATAATACCGCTGTGTTCGCTGCGGCTGCCCACCATAAAGCCGGTAACATCCTGCAAGAATACTAACGGAATTTTTTTCTGGTTGCAGTTCATGATAAAACGGGCAGCTTTGTCGGCGCTGTCGTTGTAAATCACACCACCCAGTTGCATCTCTCCTTTTGCACTTTTTACTATCAGGCGTTGGTTGGCAACAATGCCCACCGCCCAGCCATCAATACGGGCATAACCACAAACAATGGTCTTGCCATAATCTTCTTTAAACTCATCGTAACTGTCAGCATCTACCAGGCAGTTTAGCAGGTGCCGCATATCATAAGGTTTGGTATTGCCTTCGCTCATGATGGTAAACAGCTCGTCTTTTGCTGCAGCGGGCGCTCTTGCTTCTATTCGGTTGAACCCTGCAGATGCAGGCCTGCCCAGCTTTCGCATAATGTTCTTTACTTTATCAAAGCACTCTTCTTCAGTATCAAATTTATAATCGGCAATGCCGGAAATTTCCGTATGCGTGGCAGCACCACCCAGGGTTTCGCCATCTACCTCTTCCCCAATGGCAGCTTTTACCAGGTACGGACCCGCCAGGTAAATGGAACCTGCACCATTTACCATAATGGTTTCGTCGCTCATAATAGGAAGGTAGGCACCACCGGCCACGCAGGCACCAGTTACCACCGCTATCTGTGTAATACCCATGGCGCTCATGCGGGCATTGTTGCGAAAGATGCGGCCAAAATTTTCTTTGTCAGGAAATATTTCGTCCTGCATGGGAAGGAAAACACCGGCACTATCAACAATATAAATAATGGGTAAATGGTTCTCCATGGCTATCTCCTGCATGCGCAGGTTCTTCTTGCCTGTGATGGGAAACCAGGCACCCGCTTTTACCGTTTGGTCGTTGGCCACTACAATGCATTGGCGGCCGCTTACATAACCTATGCCACTTACAGTACCTCCGGCAGGGCAACCACCTTCTTCTTCATACATTTCGTAACCTGCAAATGCACCGATCTCTATAAAAGGAGTATCATCATCGCAGAGATAGGCAATACGTTCCCTTGCCACCAGTTTGTTTTTGGCTTTTTGTTTTTCGATGGATTTTTTGCCACCACCTTCGTAAATCTTTTCCAGTTTCTGGCGCACCTGGCTCCATGCCATCTTCAACGCATCTTCATTCTTATTTGCTTCTACATTCATTTGAATACTTTTTTTTACCCGCAGCAATAATTATTGCAGCCGCTAAGATAGGCAATGTGAATTGTACCGGTGAGTATGAGGATTTGGTAACGTATATAAACTATGAGCGGGCATATTCCCTGTTCAGTCTCCTGTCTAGCACAAAAGTGCCAAATGGCACAAGGGATGCTACAAAAGCAAAGACAGCTTTCCCAAAGCTCCATTTATATTTTATCCACACAAGGAGAAGCAAGATGCAATAGGAAACAAATAAAACGCCATGTGCCCAGCCTGTATATTTTACAGCCTCAGGCATATCAGCAAAGTATTTTAAAGGCATGGCCACTAAAAGCAATACGAGGTAAGAAATGCCTTCCATTACGCCCACGAGGCGGAAGCGGCCCATTAGTGTGGCAGGGTAAGATGCGAACATATTTTTTAAGCGTATTTAACGGCGGGCTATGCACCTGCCGGGTTAATGTACCGGCAAAGATAACAAAGGAATATCTGTATGATAACTCATTTTCTTTGTCATGCTGCGGTGAAAGAGACTTTCAAGGAAATTTCTTTTATGGTTCAGCATCACAAGCAAACTTGTTTTATCTGTTTTTACATACGTCTTGATAGCTTCTTCAAAATGGGTTCCGTACAAGGGATGGCTTTCTATCTTCAGCTCCGGATGCTCATGCTGCATGTTGTTGCAAAACAGGTCCACATCTCTTTTATTTTGGAGGTAGTCTACCGCCTGCGAGTTTTTATCATTGGTGAAGATGGCGACTTTTATAGGGGTGTTAAACAGTTTGGCCACGTAAATTAAAGTGTCCATGATGGAAGGATCTTCTTTAAAATTATTTAATGCCAGCAGGATGCTTTCGGGTTGCTCCCATTCGTATTGCAATGGAACTGCCAGCACAGGAATATCGGCACGGCCAATAACCTTTGCGGTTATGCTGCCGAAAATCTTTTCCTGCAGGGCGGTATCACCCAGGGTGCCCAGGATGATCATGTCTGCATCATTCTCTCTTGCGGCTTCCAGGATACCATCCACCACCAGGCCGGTTACCATTTTCGATGCTACTTTACCATGGGTTACCTGTTTGGTAGATTCTACGAGTTCTTCTAGTTTTTTTTCTGCGTCGGCAATCATCTCCCTGTCAAGTGAGCCCTGCATTACAATGGCTTCACTCATTACTGCTGCTGCAATATCCAGGATATGTACAATGCAGATATCTGCCCCGGATGCTGCTGCAATTTCTGCAGCATAGTGTATTGCTTTTTTAGAATTGGAAGAAAAGTCAGTTGGTACAAGTATCTTTTTCATAATAATATTGTTTAGCGTTTCAAGATTAGGGCAGCGGAAAGGGTGAGCAAAATTCCATATCAGCCTAAAGATAAAATTTTAGTGCTGAAATACATAATCGTTGATGCCATTCCAAAATTGGCGCTCCTGATTTCGGTTGGTGGGGACACCAACCGATAATTTAAAAAGCTACAAACCACTTGCTGCTGCGACATTTTGAAATGCACCCTCGTTGATATATGATGCAGATCATGTATCCTGTTGATGACCATCATAGCTGGCAGGAAGCCTGGCATGTAGCTTTGGGCAAAATTTTAAAATCTTTTGCAAGAATCCCCAACACAACAAACCTGCTACCATTGTGGCGATGCCTGTACAGAACACATAAAGGCCAATGGACTGCAATTTTGCTGCAATGGATGCCGGCAGGTTTACCTACTGCTGCAAGAGAATGGTCTTTGTGGTTACTACGACCTGCAGCAGGTGCCGGGCATTAAAGTGAGGGGCAGGTTTGCCGGCAACCGTTTCAATTACCTTGATGACGAAACGATGCAGAAGCGGCTTTCGAGTTTTAATACCGATACGCAGGTGAACATCATTTTCAGCTTACCACAAATACATTGCTCTTCCTGTATTTTTTTGCTGGAGCAATTGAATAAAATTGAACCCGGTATCATTTCATCCCAAACAAATTTTGAACGCAAGGAGATATTTATCAGTTATGACCCAAGATTGATCTCTTTAAAAAAGCTCGTGCAGTTACTGGCTTTTGTTGGGTACGAGCCGGATATTAACCAGGAGGCTTCCACAGGTAGGCCCAAACGCAGTTACAACCGGGGTGCTATTGCTGCATTGGGTGTAGCTGGTTTTTGCTTCAGCAATATCATGATGCTTAGTTTTCCGGAATATTTTTCGGGTGGCGAAATTGAAGAGCCCTGGCTGAAGCAAACATTTTCTTACATCATTCTGGCACTTTCTATTCCCGTTTTATTGTACAGTAGTGCTGCCATTTTTAAATCTGCCTTCAAGGGCCTGCGGCAGGGGATGATAAATATTGATGCGCCCATTGCATTGGCCATACTGATGGGTTTTGGCAGAAGTTATTACGAGATCATAACGGGAACGGGTGCCGGCTATCTTGATTCCGCAACCGGTATTGTATTTTTTATGCTGGTGGGCCGGTGGTTTCAAAATAAAACCTACAATGCCCTGTCCTTCGACCGGCAATACAAATCCTATTTTCCGTTGGGTGTAAGTGTGATCAATAATAATAAGGAAGAAAATATACCCGTTACCAGGTTGAAGATTGGTGACCGCATAGTGATAAGAAATGAAGAAATGGTACCTGCCGATGCGGTATTACTGGAAGGGAAGGCCTGCATAGATTATAGTTTTGTAACTGGGGAGCAGGAAGCGGTGCGGATAGAAGCGGGAGCTATGGTGCAGGCTGGCGGCAAGCAAAAAGGCAGCGCCGTTTACCTTCGGGTAGTTAAGGAACCTTCGCAGAGCTACATCACGCAACTATGGAACAACGATATTTTTAGCAAAGAGAAAAACCAGGACCAGTCTTTTATACATCCCTGGAGCCGGTACTTTACGGCGGTGCTGTTGAGCATTGCTTTTCTCACCGCTTTGTTTTGGGCATGGCACGATCCTTCAAAATTACTTACTGCGGTAACGGCCGTATTGATTGTGGCTTGCCCCTGTTCCCTACTGTTGTCTGCAACTTTTACATATGGTAACATGCTGCGCATTTTCGGGCGAAATAAATTGTTTCTGAAAAATGCCGCTGTTATTGAAGCGGTGGCTGGCATCACCGATATTGTTTTTGATAAAACGGGTACCATTACCCAAACAGGTAAGGCAAGTATACAATTTAAAGGACAGCCATTATCCATTGAAGAGCGGGAAAAAGTGCGGCAGGCCGCTACACAAAGCGCCCACAGCCTCAGTAAAGCTCTGGCAGGACCATACGAGTCCAGCGAGGCGGTTGGCTATATAGATGCATTTGAAGAATTGCCGGGCGAGGGCCTCACAGCAAGTTGGGGAGCAGCTTCGGTTAAGCTTGGCAGTAATGGATATGTTCGGGGATTACCTGCGGGCAAGCTATCAACGGCGGCTGAAGTGCATGTAAAGATTGATGATGCCTACCGTGGTTATTATGAAATTCAACAGGTGTACCGGCCGGGAATGGGGCCAATGGCTGCGGATTTGCTTCCATTTAATTTGCACGTACTATCTGGTGATAACGATTCAGAGAAAGCAAACCTGCAGCACTTATTCGGTACCGATATACCCATGAAGTTTGCTGTATCACCACAACAAAAATTGAACTATGTAAAAGAATTGCAGGGGCAGCATGCAAGTGTAATGATGCTGGGCGACGGCTTGAATGATGCGGGAGCATTAAAACAGGCAAATGCCGGAATAGCCATCAGCAATGATGCTGCCCGTTTCACACCTGCATGCGATGCCATTATGGATGGTACTGTGTTGCATCAACTGGGGGCATTTATCCGCTTTGCAAAATCAGGCCGGGCAATTGTGCTGGCCAGTTTTATACTTTCTATCCTGTATAATATTATCGGGCTTTCATTTGCGGTGCAGGCAAAACTTTCGCCTGTTGTTGCAGCCATACTTATGCCTGCCAGCAGCATCAGCATCATCTTGTTTGTTACGCTTTGCAGTTCAGCAGTAGCCCACAGGTTAGGCCTGGGTAAAAACTGACGAGTATCAGTATTTAGCTTGAAATCTGTCACTTTTTGCGTGCGCTGTACTTTCTACTTTTGAAAAAAATAAACAACATGAGTGCATTTTTTATCCTGGTAGGTATCAGCATGATGGTGGCAGGCAGTTTCCTGGCGGCTTTCATCTGGAGTGTAAGCAGCGGCCAGTACGACGATGACTATACCGCTTCTGTTCGTATGCTTTGGGACAACCCGCCAGCCGGAGCGAAAAAGAATGACAAATAACAAGCACAGATTTTAATAAAACAATTAACAACAAAACCAACACATGCAGGTAGAGAAATTTTATTATGACAACCGGACCGTTAAGAATTTTGCTTATGCCACTATCTTTTGGGGTGCCATTGGCATGCTGGTAGGTTTGTATGCAGCACTGCAACTGGTATTTCCGCAGTTAAATGTTACGCAGTACGGTTCATTCGGCAGGCTTAGGCCCTTGCATACAAACGCAGTAATTTTTGCCTTTGTTGGCAACGGAATCTTTATGGGCGTTTATTATTCCCTGCAACGATTATTAAAAGCAAGGATGTTTAATGATACCCTGAGCAAGATTCATTTTTGGGGTTGGCAGCTTATTATTGTTGCCGCGGTAATTTCTTTGCCAATGGGTTTTACCTCCGGTAAAGAATATGCAGAGCTGGAATGGCCCATCGATATAGCCATCACCCTTATTTGGGTGGTATTTGGCTGGAACATGTTTGGTACCATTATTAAGCGTAGGGAGAAACATCTGTACGTGGCCATTTGGTTTTACATTGCTACGCTTGTTACGGTAGCAGTTCTGCATATTGTAAATTCTTTTGAGTTACCCTTTGGCTGGATGAAAAGTTACAGTTGGTATGCAGGTGTGCAGGATGCATTGGTGCAGTGGTGGTATGGGCACAATGCCGTGGCATTTTTTCTTACAACGCCCTACCTGGGCCTGATGTATTACTTTCTGCCAAAAGCGGCTAACCGTCCCATTTACTCTTATAGATTATCCATCATACATTTCTGGTCGCTCATATTCCTCTATATATGGGCAGGGCCACATCACCTGTTGTATACCGCTTTACCTAACTGGGCACAGTCGCTGGGCGTGGTATTTTCAATAATGCTGATCTTCCCGAGCTGGGGCGGTATGATCAACGGTTTACTTACACTTCGTGGTGCATGGGACAGGGTAAGAGATGATGTTATTCTTAAGTTTATGGTGGTGGCAGTTACTGCTTATGGTATGGCCACATTTGAAGGTCCTATGCTTTCATTAAAAAGTGTGAGCGCTATTGCTCATTATACTGACTGGATTGTGGCACACGTGCACGTAGGTGCGCTGGGATGGAACGGTATGCTCACCTTCGGTATCATCTACTGGCTGATACCGAGAATATTCGGCACAAATCTTTATTCGAAGAAGCTGGCCAATAATCATTTCTGGCTGGGAACACTTGGTATCATATTTTATGCGGTGCCATTATACTGGGCGGGTTTTACCCAAAGCAGTATGTGGAAAGAGTTTACAGAAAGCGGGCAACTTAAATATTCATTTCTGGAAACGGTTACCTACATGAAACCGTTTTACGCCATGCGTTCGCTGGGCGGTACATTGTACATCATTGGTGTTTTAATAATGGTGTACAATATTTATAAAACCGTAAAAGCCGGTAAGCTGGTGGCCAACGAAGCCGCAGAAGCCGCACCGATGGTAAAAGAAGCAGGAATGCATAAGGGCGAACACTGGCATCGCTGGATAGAGCGTAAACCTGTTCAGATGATGGTATTCAGTCTGGTAGTAATATTGATCGGCGGAGCCATCGAGATCATTCCAACTTTCCTCATTAAATCAAATGTGCCTACCATCAGTAGTGTGAAACCATATACACCGCTGGAACTGCAGGGCAGGGACCTGTATGTAAGGGAAGGTTGCTATACCTGTCACTCGCAAATGATCCGCCCGTTCCGTGACGAAACAGAACGTTACGGTGAATATTCCAAGGCCGGGGAATTTGTTTATGATCATCCATTTCAGTGGGGCAGTAAACGCACCGGTCCCGACCTTGCAAGAGAAGGATCAGGAAACCTGAAGAAATCTGATGGCTGGCATTTCCGTCATTTCAGGGAACCGTCATCTATGAGTGAAGGCTCCATTATGCCTTCATACGAATTCATGTTGCACCAGGAACTTGACACCGCTTCTACCGCAGCAAGGATAAATGCCATGCGTACACTAGGTGTGCCATACCCCAAAGGATATGAGCAGGAAGCAAATAAAGATCTTCTGAAACAGGCTGGTACAATAGTGAACAATCTAAAAAACGATAGCATACGCATTACTCCCAATAAAGAAGTAATTGCGCTGATTGCGTACATGCAAAGGATGGGAAAGGATATATCTAAACAACAATAAAAAAAAGAGATCATGTACAAGTTTATAAAACAATATGCAGAAACGATGGATTATGCAACGGTGTATCCTATCGTTTCCCTGCTCATCTTCTTTGTATTTTTTGTGGTGCTGCTCTGGCATGTTACCCGATTAGACAGGAAGCATGTGCAGGTACTTTCAAATATTCCATTAAATGACAATGCAGGCGTTGCTGGCAATTAAAAAATATTTTATGCGATTAAAAAAAACAGGCTTTTTGGTGATGCTGCTCTCGCTGCTGTTTGCTGGAAATTTATCTGCACAGCAGGCGGCGCCGGCAGTTAAAGCTGGGGGCACTTTTAGTAACATGGTTCCAATAATGATGCTAATCATTGCACTGGTGCTGGCATTTGTAATTTATGCAATGGGGCAGGTGCTCATCACCCTTATACGACAGGTACTGGACAAACGTGGGGGTACAATATTTTCTGTGATACTGGTTGTTGTGTGCAGCTTGTTGCCGGCCGTATCAGGTGCTCAGGACGCAGGTACGGTTGTTGTAAAAGTGGCCAACAACTACGGTGGCCTGAGTGCTACAGGCTTCTGGTCTTTTGTTAGCGTGATAGGTATTGAGATCATCGCTATTCTTTTCCTGCTATTCTTTATAAAGCGGATACAGGATGAGTTGCAACCCCAACCGGAAAAATCCGCTGCTCCCACAACAGACCGGTTGAAGAAATGGTGGATTAAAACGAATAATAAATTTTTTACCCGGGCCGTTCCCGTTGCCAAAGAAGCGGACATTTTGCTGGATCATGACTATGACGGTATTAAAGAACTAGACAATTCATTGCCACCCTGGTGGTCATGGGGATTTGTACTCACTATCATATTCTCCGTAGTGTACCTGCTCCATTTTCATGTGCTTGGCTCAGGCAAAAACCCTACAGAAGAATACCAGGCTGCTATGCAGAAAGCAGCCGTGGAACTGGAAGCTTATAATGCCAAAAACATGGATAGGATAGATGAGTTGCACCTTAAGATGTCTACAGCAGGAGGGATAACAGAAGGCAATGAAATATTTCAACAGGTATGCTGGGCATGCCATGGCAAAGAAGGAGAGGGCGGAGCCGGTCCCAACCTTACAGATGATTACTGGATGCACAAAGGATCGCTTGCAGATGTTTATCATTCCATAAAAACAGGGTATCCCGATAAGGGAATGCAGGCATGGGAAAAACAATATACTCCCAAGCAAATAAACAATCTTGCCAGCTTTATTAAAACATTAAAAGGCAAAAAGCCTGCAAATGCAAAAGCTCCTGAGGGCGAGTTTTACGAGGAAACAATAGAAGAAGCCGACAGCAGCGTTGTGAAGAAAGAAATGTCGGCGGGTAATTAGATTATAAAAATATTGATGGACAAAACAGCCAACATAGATATAGCATCGGAAACTTTCAGGGATTCCGTGGCCACCATTAGCAAGGAGGGGAAAAGGAATTTTATTTTTCCCAGGAAGCCGAAGGGGAAATTATACAGCCTGCGCACCTGGTTCAGCATTGCATATCTCGTGGTATTCTTCACGTTGCCTTTTATAAAACTGCATGGCCAGCCATTGTTGATGTTAAATATCCTGGAAAGGAAGTTCATCATCTTTGGGTTGGTTTTTTGGCCACAGGATTTTTTCATTTTTGGGATTGCGATGCTTACGTTCATCATGTTCGTCATTTTATTTACCGTAGTTTTTGGCAGGGTATTTTGTGGATGGGCATGCCCTCAAACCATTTTTATGGAAATGGTATTCCGCAAAATTGAATACTGGATTGATGGTGATGCGAGCAAACAAAAGCTGCTAAAAGCTATGCCCTGGAATGCGGAAAAAACCAGGAAGCGGGTGTTGAAATTTATTGTTTTCTTTTCCCTCTCTTTTATCATCGCCAATTTTTTTCTGGCCTACCTGATAGGAATGGACGACCTGTTGCAATACATCAGCCACCCCTTTAGTAACCTTGGCACCCTTGGTTCGCTGGTGATTTTTACCACCGTTTTTTTTGCAGTGTATTGGTGGTTCCGGGAGCAGGCATGCATAGTAGTTTGCCCTTACGGGCGATTGCAGGGTGTGTTGCTTGACAGCAATTCGATTGTAGTGGCGTATGATTACAAAAGAGGAGAACCCAGGGGGAAGTTAAGCAGGAAGGAAAACCCGAAAGTAAAGGATGACCATGATTGTAAATGCACCGATTGCAAAGCTGATGGAGGCTGCAATACCGTATTACAAAAACTGGCGGCCATTCAGCCTGTACCTGTTGTAGCAAATGGTGATTGTATTGACTGCTATGCCTGTGTAAAAGTTTGCCCTACGGGCATTGATATACGCAATGGCACCCAACTGGAATGTGTGAATTGTACCGCCTGCATCGATGCATGTGATGACATTATGGAAAAGGTTCACAAACCGCTTGGGCTTATTCGCTATGCATCGGAGAACAGTATAAAGAAAGGCGTTCAACTAAAATTTACCAGGCGTATAAAAGCTTACACAACGGTGCTGGTGCTATTGTTGAGTTTGCTGGTTTTTTTATTGATAAGCAGAACGGATGTGGATGCCCGCCTGATGCGCACAGCAGGTATGACCTATACTTCCATGCCTGATGGAAGAATTGAAAACCTGTATAACCTGAAGCTGGTGAATAAAACACATGAGAACATCAACGTTACACTTAAGCTGGAGAATGTGGAAGGTGAGATAGCACTTGTTGGAAAACAACAAACCTTACTTAAAAAAGAAAGCTATCTGCAACAGCAATTATTTGTGCAACTGGATCGCAATGAGGTTCAAGGCTGGAAAACCGAAATTGAGATCGGAGTGTACAGCAATGGTAAAAAAATAAAAACCGTGTCGGCCAATTTTGTAGGGCCGGAGGTTTATAACTAATATTAAAACTGAAGAAGTATGAACTGGGGATATAAAATATTAATGGTATATGCGGTATTTGTTTCCGGCATCTTATTTATGGTATTTCGTTCTTCTGCAACAAAGGTAGACCTGGTAACAACAGATTACTACACAGAAGAGCTGAAGTACCAGCAAACCATCGATGCGGTAAAACGTACCGGCCAATTGGCAGGTACAACCACAAGTGTTGCCAGCGGAGATTCTTTAATAATTGCATTGCCGCCTGCAATGGTGGGCAGGCAAGTAACCGGCTCGTTGTTGTTGTATTGTATTGCAGATAAGGATAAAGATGTGCAGCAAACATTTACTACCAACAAGGGTAGTGTGCTGATGCAGTTGCCACCAAACAATAAAGGCCTGCATGATGTTAAGGTTAGCTGGACTTCAGACGGGCAAACTTATTATCACGAACAAAAAATATTCCTGCAATGATGCTGATGTTGTTTACAGCCTTTGTAATGGGTGCCGTGGGTAGTTTGCATTGTGTGGGCATGTGCGGCCCGTTGGCACTTTCGTTGCCGGTGGTGGCGCCGCATCCGCTTGCAAGGGTTACGTATACACTCTTGTATAACCTTGGCAGGGTAGTTACCTATGCTGTTATGGGTGCAGGCTTTGGTATCATTGGGCTTTCGTTTGCAATGGCTGGTTTTCAGCAGGTATTAAGCATTAGCCTGGGTGTTGCTATCCTGGTTTACATTGCGTGGCCGCGGAAGTGGTTGTTTGCACGAGGCAGTGGCTTTTTACAAAATCAGTTTACACACTTACGGCAAAGGCTGGCCGCTTTATTCCAGCAAAAGAATTACAGGTCGTTGTTTTTTATAGGGATACTAAACGGGCTATTGCCTTGTGGCTTGCTGTACCTGGCATTGGCGGCGGCAGTAAGCACGGGGTCATCTTTAAAAAGCAGTTTCTTTATGGCGGCCTTTGGGTTGGGTACCCTGCCTTTGATGTGGACGCTGAGCTTTTTTGGCAGCCTTGCAGGAAACACTACGAGGAAAAAATTAAAATTAATTTACCCTTACATGATGGCGTTTGTAGCGTTCCTGCTTATCATGCGGGGGGCTGGTTTTCAAATTCCCTACCTGGAAGCAGGCGGTGGTGGAGGTGGATGGAAAGCTGGTGCAATAGAATGTCATGAACCTTTTTAATCAAGATCAAACAATATTGCAAAGTGGCGAACTGCCCAAATGCAGCGCTCAAGCATACAAAATGAAACAGCCTGGTTCTTCCATATTAACACAATTCATGCACGAAACCCGGCAATGGGAACGGGCGCTGGATTATTATAAACAGGAGAACAGCTATTTAAAAACATGGCTGAGTGAACTGGTGGACAACCATTCTGATGAACCATTCCTGGCAATGGCTGAATATTATAATAACCGTTTTGTAGCGGCAGACGATCATATAAAAGTGTTTGTGCAGGACCTTAAAAAACAAATCCGGCAAATTGCGCAGGTGCAGCAAACCCTCTTAATTGCCAATGTGCAAGTAAGCAGCGTACAGCAGCAGTTGAGAACTGAAATGGAATATTTTGAAAAGAATATGACGGAGCTGCGGGTTGAGTTTACCAGGAAAATGCTCAGCTACCTAAACCTGGCTTAATCAATTTACCATTTCTTTTAGATCTTGCTCATTGATAACAGTTATTTTGCTGCCAGAGATACTTACCAGTTTTTCGCTTTTGAAATCACTCAACGTTCTTATAAGCGACTCCGTTGCTGTTCCTGCAATGTTGGCCAGGTCTTCCCGGGAAATATTAATGCTGAATTGTTCCTCATCCGGCTGCCGGTATTTATTCATTAAAATTACAAGAGCGTTTGCTACCCGCTTGCGCAGGGAGTTATAGGCAACATCCAACAATTGTCTTTCTTTTTGCCGGATATTTTTTGCCAGCAATTGAATGATTTTTTTACTGGCATCCGGGTTTTGGTGCAGCAGATTTTCAAAAGAAGCCAGCGGAATTTCTGCCACCACGCTTTCATCCAGCGCTTCTGCAGATTCCTTGTAAACACCTCCTTCCAACAATGCAGTATATCCAAGAAAGTCGCCGGCACTATACAGACCGATGGTGAGGCTTTTACCTTCCTCATTTGCAATAAACACTTTTATCTTTCCGGAAATTACATAGAATAACTTTTGGGGATGATTACCTTCTTTATAAACAGCCTGCTTTTTTGAGTATTGATTTTGTGGTTGATGCAAAGTGATCTTTTCAAGCGCATCTTTTCCTTCAAACTCATTTATCATTTCATTTAAAACGTTTACCGGTGCATTGTAAGCCGCCAGCAAATCAGTTTTCTTTATCCTGCTTTCAATAGCGTTCAGCAATTCAATATCAGTAAACGGTTTACTAATGTAATCGTCGGCACCCATTTCCATTCCTTTTCTCAGGTCTGTTCTTTCAGTTTTGGCTGTAAGAAATATAAATGGAATGGTTGCCGTTGCTTCATTTTTATTCAGCAGGTGCAAAACGCCATAGCCATCCAGCACAGGCATCATTATGTCACAAATGATGAGGTCGGGTCTTTCTTTCAAAGCCAGTTCAACGCCCTTCTTACCGTTTTCGGCGGCGCTAACTTTGTAGTTGGCCAGTTCCAATATTTCAACGGTATTATCCCTGATATTGTCGTTGTCTTCAATAAGAAGAATATGTTTTTTCATCTGGTAAATTTATTCGCTTATTGTAAAATTAATTGTAAAACAGGTGCCATCGCCCAGTTCACTTGTAAACAGGATATTGCCGCCAAGAATTTCTACATATTTGTGCACAATATGCAGGCCCAGGCCCGTACCCTGTATGTTGGTAGCATTTTTCCCTCTGTAAAATCTTTCAAACAAATGTGCGTGGTCTGCCTGTGGTATACCGAGTCCATCATCAGCAACGGATATACTCCACGAGGTTTCATTTACCTCGGAAGATACCAGGATCTGCCCTTGCCCGGCGGTAAACTTAAGAGCATTGCTAACCAGGTTCAATACAATGTTACGCAGGATGCTGCTATCCGATTCTACCACAGAGGTACCTTCGTGCCGGTAGCGTATCTGCTGGTCTGCCTTGGCGTTAGATTGCATCTCGTTGCAGATTGCCTGCATTAATTCCGGCAGGTTGAGTGTACTATACCGAACCTCGATCTTACCATCTTCAATTTTACCGATAGATAAGAAATCGTTCAGTATATCCGTTAGGTTGTTAACCGAATCTTTTATCCGGTTGATGTGTTTGTCTCTCTTATCCTGCTCGGCAGTTAATTTATATTTAGCCAGCAAAGATGCCGAAGAAAGTATGGTGCTCAGCGGTGTCCTGAATTCATGCGAAGCCATGGAAACAAACCTTGTCTTAAGGTCGCCCAATTCTTTTTCTTTGGTAAGTGCTTTTGTTATTTCGTCCCTCGATTCTTTTAGTTGCGCCATAGTGACTTCCAGTTGGCTGGTTCTTATGGCTACTTTTGCTTCCAGGGCATCATTTAGTTCCGCTATTTTCTGGGTGTTTGCCAGTAGCAATTCCTTTTGCTGCAACATGGCAATTTCAACTTCTTTCCGTAGTGTAATGTCAATCACGAAAGCAAGTACAAAGCTGCCAGTTGCATCCTGGTAATTGCTCAGGCTTACTTCTACGGGAAACTCGGTTCCATCCTTTTTTCTCGCAAACAGATCCCTGCCAACACCCATTATTCTTGGCTCGGGCGCATCGGTGTAATGTTCCCGAAATTTTACATGCCGGTGATCATAACGTTGGGGAACGAGGATTTCAATTTTTTTTCCTAACAGCTCTTCGTTGGTTTCGTATCCGAACTGGGTTAACAAATAGTTGTTCGCCATTTCAATTTCACCATCCGAGTTAGCCACCAGGATGCCCATTGATGCGTGGTTAAAAAGGGCTTCGAAACGTTTATTTTCTCTTTCCATTGCTTAAGGAGGTTATCGGCAGGTTGATTTACCGGCAAATTTAATAGTTTAACACAGGGCGGCCACGGTTAATTCCATTAAAAATAGCGATATGGCTGCCTTAGTATCTATGCCTGGCCATCTTAATCACATTTTTTACACATTGTTCTTTATCGCAAAAGTACCAGCGTTTTAAACAGTATTTTTACTGCTGTCACAAAACTTACCGGCTATGACCAGATCTATATTTAAGCGAATTATCATACTATCTTCCGCCAGCTTATTGGTGCAATTTACGAATGCACAAACGAGCCTCGAGCGAAAATTCAAACGCTCAGAAATTTACAGCGGAATTGAAGTAGGATCAAAGGGCGTTAAAATGAGCATTATAGAAGTGGGTAAGAATGCACAAAGCCAGGGAACCTTCAACAGCTTGAAAGATACTTCTATCAACACAGATTTCATCAGTTTTACGCAGGGCAACTTTGATGCTACACTAAACGCATTAACTACTATGTACAGGCAGGCCAAAGACCAATACAGTATTTCTTCCGACAAGATATTTACTGTTGTAAGTAGTGGCGTTATGATACAGGCAGAAAAAGAAAATAAGTTACCAATGGTAAAGGCTTTTACTGATTCGTTTAAAACCAGGATAGGTGAGCTGCAAAGAGAAGTGCCGTTGATTGATGTAACGGAAGAAGCCCGGTTGAGCCACCTGGGCATTGTGCCTGCAAATAAAAGGTATAGTACTTTTTTAATTGATATAGGAAGTGGCAACACCAAGGGTGGTTATTTTCCTTATGGCAATACCAAGGAACTGAAATTGTTTCAACTTACCTGGGGAACCAAAAGCGTGGTAAACGGAACGGACAAACGCCTGGCAGGCGATGAATCGCTGGAAAATTTTAAGAAGCAATTATACCGGGTAATAGAAGGACCTGCCAACACAGAAATTGTATATGCAGTAAATGTAAGCGGCGCCTATAATATGAGCGACAATATTGCATTTAGCGGTGGAATTGCATGGGCTACTGCCAGCCTGATGTTTCCAGAATTAATGGACAACCCTGTGGTGCCTGTAACCTATGCTGCCGTGGAGAAATTTGCAGAAAAACTTTATGCTGATTACGAATCAGTAAGTGAGGAAGCAATCCTGAAATCGCTCACCGGCGAAGGACTTGATAAAACATCGATAGGTAAGCAGGTAAAAACAGTTAACAAGGTTTTTGACCAGAAGGCGATGATTGGAGGCGTATCGCTATTGCTAAAGATCATGCGACAATTTGAAGGTGTGTACGACCAGAAACAATTTTACCTGGTGAAAAACGGCCAGGTGGGCTGGATATCGGCATACGTAGATCAGAATATTGGCAAGTAGATCGTGAAACTTTAATACATGAAGGAGATTAGAATTTCTTTGCTGCTGCTGGTATCGTTAATCCTGCTGTTAGTGTCATTTGTGGTGTTGTTTATCTGGGGTTTTGCCTACTTTAGGCAAACATCGCAGCCTGCTACTATTGTGGTTAAAGATTCCTCCACCATTGCCATCGGTATCCGTGATTCTCTTCAAAAAATTTATACTTCCACCGTTACTAAATTAAATACGCAGTTAGATTCAACAAGGTTAGATGTAGATTCCGTGCAGTTGGAGGTAGATGAAAAATTGAGAACTTTCTATGCACTCAAAGATGAGATTACCCGGCTGATTGCCACCAGGAATAGCAGTACTGGTATTGAAAATGCCCGGCAGCAACTGGCGCAGCTTCAGCAAAAAATTGATGACTGGCGCCGCAGGTATGCTGATGTGGCCGATGAAAATAAAAGGCTCGCCGCCCTGTTGAAACAACTAACAGATAATGTGAATGGTGCAGCAACGCCGGTGCAACTAAAAACAACCGTAGCAGCTTCAAGACCGGTGCCGGCTGTAGCCGATGAACCCAGCAGTCTTTTTGTGGCCAACAACCTGCAGTTAAAAGCAATGATGTTGCTGGAGGATAAAGAGCAGGAAACATACGAGGCTTTGCAGGCCGATGAAATACGTGGCGTAGCAGATGTGAAGAATAATTTTTCGTCTGTGCGGGGCGCAGATGTTTTCGTGGTCATCATTCAGCCAGACGGATCGGTGCTTAAACAATCGGCATGGGAAACCGGCATGTTTGAGACAAACAATGGCCGAAAAATTTATACCCAAAAACTGCATTTCGATTATACAAAGGCTGAAGCGAAGCGCCTGAGTTTCAGCATTACGGCCAGCGGTTTAAAAAAGGGAAGGTACACCATGCAATTGTATAACAATGGGGTGTTGATTGGCAGTATCACCAAAAGCCTGTCGTAGTATGCAGCAGTTTACTCATTACTTTTTGCACCTGGTTTTCCCGTTCTTCGTTGCCTTTGTTTTTTACCGCCCAAGGTATATGCAGGTATATATCATTTTGCTGCTCACCATGCTGGTAGACCTGGATCATTTATTAGCTAACCCCATCTTTGATCCCAACCGTTGCAGTATCGGCTTTCATCCTTTACATAGTTATTGGGCAATCGGGTTGTATTGCCTTATGCTGTTGCCCGCCCGAAGCAGGGTGGTAGCAATCGGTTTACTGATGCATATGGCTACAGATTGGCTGGACTGCTATTGGCAGCATTGGTAGCAGTAGCGGGAACAATCAGTCTTTTTATTAGTTTGCCAACAGTAAGCCCCTGCACGATGATGGAAAAAAGCACCACCACATATATCATGAATACAAATTGTGTTTTAGGTAAGGGGTAGTTAAGCGATAAGGCCATGGCGATAGAAAGGCCGCCACGCAATCCTCCCCAGGTCATTATCTTTATCATTTGCAGATCGGTTTTAATATAATTTTTGAAGATGCGGGCGGGTATGAGCAGGGCAAGAAACCTGGCCAGCAATGTAACAGGAATTGCAATCAAGCCGGCCAGGAGGTAATTTATGTTGAAGTCAAGGGTAAGAATCTCCAACCCTATCAACACAAAGAGGATGGCATTCATCAATACATCTATCAGTTCCCAGAATTTAAAAACATATAACTCCGTGTTGTCGCTCATAGCTTCGTTTACAGAACGGCTGCCCGTAAATAAACCTGCTACCACCATTGCCAAAGGACCCGACAGGTGCAGGTACTGAGCTAAGAAATATCCGCCCATAACCATGCCTAATGTAATCATCACTTCAGACTGGTAGTCGTCTATTTTTTTCATCATGCGGTAGCCTGCCAGGCCCAGTAACCAGCCGAATAAAATGCCGCCACCAATTTCCTGCACAAGCAACAGGCTGATGTCTGTGATGGTAACATTGGCCGTACCAATATTTATTATTTCCAGCAGCGAAAGGAACAATACCACGCCAATACCATCATTGAACAATGATTCTCCCACGATTTTAATCTCCAGGTCTTTTGGCGCACCAGCCTTGGTTAAAATACCCAGTACAGCAATTGGATCTGTGGGTGCAACAAGGGTACCAAATAACAGGCAATACCAGAAACTAAGCGGTGTAGGAAAGAGCTGGAAAATGAAATAGAAAAAAACACCCACCAGCAAAGCTGATAAAAATACGCCTACTATGGCAAACACAGATATTGAGCGGCGGTTGGCTTTTAGCAAGGAATTGTCGGTATGCAATGCACCTGCAAATAGCAGGAAGCTCAGCATAATATCCAGCAACACTTTGCTGAAATCAATATCAGTAATAAACTTTTCGGCAAACGCTGAAATAGCAGGAAAAAAATATCCGGCTCCGATCATTATCAGGGAAAATATCAACGATACGATCATGATGCCAATGGTAGCAGGAAATTTTAGCAGGCGGCTGTTTACATATGCAAACAGGGCTGTAACAACCACCAACACAGTTATAATGGTAAATAAACTCATGTTGTAAAATTAGTTTTCGTATAAATCATTTTGCGCAGAAAGGATCTCCCTGTACTTTTCAAATATCCTTGTTTTAGAAATAAATCCTACAAATTTTTTGTCCCTCGTTAACACCGGCAGATACCAGGTATGGGAGGTGTCAAATTTCTGCATTGCTTTCATCATCGTTTCGTCTGAATAAATAATATCACGTGGACTCTTTGTGATTTTTTTTATGGTGGTGGTTTCGTGTTTGGCTGTTTCAAACAGCAATTTTTTAATATCGTTCAATTCGATAATGCCGGCGAACACTTCATTTTCATCTACTACTGCAAAAATATTTTTTTCGCTGCGCTTGATGACTTCCACCATTTGTCCAAAATTATTGTTGACGTTTACCGTTTCATAATTGTCCGCCAGCATCGATTCCAACTGAATAGAAGTAAGTATGTTCTGCTCCCTTTTATGGGTAAAAACCTGCCCTTCCATGGCAAGTTTTTTCAATTCCATAGAGAAGGGTTCAAAGTGCTTCACTATAAAAAATGATATAGAGGAGACGATCATCAGGGGAATGAATAAACCATAGCCGTTGGTAATTTCTGCAATGAGGAAGATAGCCGTTAGCGGGCAATACATAACGCCGCTTAAAACCCCCGCCATACCAATAAGGCTGAAATTTCCTTCCGGTAATTTGAAAAGGCCCGTGGTATTTATTAACCTGGAAAAAAAGAAACCAAGGTAAGAGCCCACAAACAAAGACGGTGCAAAATTGCCACCGTTTCCACCTGCGCCAATAGTGATGGCGGTTGCAAGCGGTTTGAGTAGCATGATGCTGCCAATAAATATCAGCACCGAAACATCATCATCCCTCAGGCGAAACATGTTGTGCGAAATGATACCATCTGTATTTGCATTGGCCAGGTGCGATACACTCTGATAGCCTTCGCCAAAGAGGGGAGGGAAGAAATATATCATAACGGCAAGACAAAGGCCGGCAGTAGCGGCCTTCATAAAAAAGTTCATCTTAAAAGTATGGATTTTGTTTTCAGCATACTTAAACAATTTTGCATAGTACAATGAAATGAAGCCAGCCGCCACGCCAAGAAAAATATAGAAAGGAACATTCTGGTAGTTGAACGTTTGCTGCAAAACAAAATTGAACAGAATCGTTTCTTGAAGAATAATTTTAGAACATAAGGCACCTGCTACGGAAGCAATCATTAAAGGGATGAAATAGCTTACAATTGTTTCGGCCAGTAATACTTCAATGGCAAAGATGACACCCGCAATGGGTGCATTAAAAACAGCGGCTATACCTGCTGCTGCACCGCAGGCAATCATCAGCGTTCGTTCCTGGTAATTAAGATCGTTTAGCCTGCCAAAAAAAGAACCATAGGATGCACCTGTGGCAACAATGGGAGCCTCCAGTCCGGCCGAACCACCAAGGCCAACAGTAACTGCACTTGTAAGCAAATGCTTGTAGGTGTTGCTTGTGGGGATGTAGGATGATTTTTTTGCAATGGATTTTAGTACCATGCCAATGCCCTTCTCTAAGCGGCCTTTAAAAAAATAGCGGATACAAAAAACAGTTATAACGAGGCCAAGTGCCGGAAGCAACAGGTAGTACCAATCGTAATAAGAAAACAATTCCTGTAAATAGTGAACGGAAATTTTTAACAGCACCGCAACCAGGCCAGAAACGAAACCGGTGATAGTGGCTACCAGTATGATGTACTGTGGCCGGGCCATTCGCTTGCGAATCATCTCGAAAATATAACTATAAACCGATCTGAATAACTTCACACTTTGATAGATTGTGCTGCGAAGGTACAAAAGGCGTAAAGACTTGCAAGGATGAAACCTATGGTAAGTTTGGCTTTACTGACGCAAGGGGAAAGCGGTGGTAGAAGTTAATTATTCGAAAGCATTCCCGCATTGGCTGCAGAACTTTGCGTTTTCCTCATTAGCATGTTGGCAGTTGGTACATTTTTTTTCTTTAATGCCCGACCTTGCCATTGCCACGGTAACAATACCGGTGGGCACCGCAATGATGGCATAACCCAGTATCATGGCAACAGAAGAAATAAATTTACCAGTAACAGTATGTGGCACCATGTCGCCATAACCCACAGTAGTTACCGTAACGATGGCCCAGTAAATACTTTGTGGTATGCTGGAGAATCCTTCTTCGCCACGTTCTACAACATACATAATGGTGCCAAGGAATACAACTATAGACAGCACGGACACCAGGAAAATACTGATTTTGTGCAAGCTCGATCGCAGGGCCACTATTAGTGCCTGTGCCTCCTTGTTGAAACGTACCAGTTTTAATATCCTGAACACCCGCAGTAAACGGAATATGCGAACCACCAGCAGGTAATGATATCCTACAAAGAATAGACTTAAATATGTAGGCAAAATAGAGAGCAGGTCGATGATGCCCCAGAAGCTGAGAGCATATTTTAATGGTTTCGGACTGATCCATAAACGCAGGAGGTATTCAAGTGTAAACAAGCCAGTCATGATCCATTCAATAACAAAAAACTGGTGGTTAAACTGATGGCCGAATTCAGGTACACTTTCCAGCATCACTATCGCCACACTAGACAGGATGATCCATAACAATATAACATCAAATATTTTCCCTGCTTTGGTTTCGGTTCCAAAGACTATTCTATGCAGTTGTTGCCTCATCGTCATTGCTGTTTTTTTGTTTGTTTTTTTTGCGTGTTAATCAGCAGCGCCAGCTTTGCGTATTGTCCGGCTACACCGATCGTAATAGCAGATACATAAAGGCAGGAGGGGGTAATATCGTTTCAGCAAATACCAGTAGCCAGCCATGTGTTTAATTTTTTTAGAAGACAACTGTCAGGGTTGAATGATATGAACATCCCGCTGCGGAAAGGGAATGACTACATTATTTTCTTTAAATGCCTGAAATATCTTGTACCGCAAATCACTTTTCACCTGTTCTACACGAAAAATATCATAAGTCCAGAACATTAAATTAAATTCAATAGCGCTTTCGCCAAAATCCTGCAGGCGCACAAAAGGTTTGTGCTTCTCATCCTTTATCAGTTCTACCTGGTCTTTGGTGGCTTCCAGCAGGATCTTTGTTACCAGCACTACATCGCTTTTATAGCTTACGCCTACTACCAGGTGAAATCGCCTGTCGTAAGAATTGTGGCTCCAGTTAATTACATTTTCTATAATGAACTTATGGTTGGGAACGATGATGTTGTAGCCATCCCTGGTAAGTAATACAGATGTGCGCAGGTTGATGGAGAGTACTTTACCCACGATGTTATCTACTTCCATTATATCCCCAACCTTTACCTTTCTTTCAAAAAGCATGAACAAGCCGCTCACCAGGTCGCTGAAAATATTCTGCAGGCCGAAACCAATACCTACCAAAAGAGCGGCAGAGCCGGCAACGAAGATCGTTACATCAAAACCCATCAGCCTCAGGCTAAGTGCTACCACAACAACCCAGGTGAAATATTTTAATAACTGGTACAGGGAAATACGACGTCCTTTTTCGCTGATGCTAATCGTTTTGTTGCGCAGCATTAACCGCTTTATGAAAGAGAGCACCAACCAGGTTATCAGCAATACCAGCAGGAAGCCCGTCAGCGAGCCAGTAGTAATGGTAAACTTACCCAACTTAAAAATCACCTGTTTCCAGAACTCATTCATTACTAATAGTTATATTTTTTAGTTGTACCACCTGTTGCAATAACACGGTATCTGTTCTCAATCTTTTTTTAAGGTATTGCTGAATATTGATGGTGGCTGCTTCTTTATTTATTTTACTGGATGCGCTATCCCAAATAAGGAAGGCCGACCACAAGCTATCAGTTTTGTTGCTACTTTTCATTTGCACATGGCTTACGCCCAACGAAGCCAGGTTAGGGTAGAATGCTTTTACCTCGTCATACATCAGCCCCTGGTCTATATTCCGGTACACCTGTTCCAAAGAATCTCTTACACGGGTATTTTGAATTTCGATATTTTTCATGATATTTTTCGTCATTTCTGTACTCATTTTATCCATTTCAGCCCTGGTGAGGTTCATCCGGTAAAAGTGAATATCGTACTTTTTTAATCCCAGCTCGGCCAGCCTGTCGTTATAATAAGTGCGGTCTGAATCTGATATAGGACTGCCGGAAAAAAAAGTTTTTATACTGGTAACAGAATCAAATTTTTCGGTTTCCCATTTTAATATTTCATTTCCTTTTTTATGAAAGTCATCAATGATCTTGTGCTGTATGGTTAACCGGGTATAATTTTGAAGGTACACATTATAAAGGAACCACACACTTGGAATACTTATCAGTAGCAGCACCGTCCATGCCGCTCTTGCTGTTCTTCTTTGCTTGGCTTT
>JBBSKH010000026.1:0-36481 GCA_038256495.1 Chitinophagales bacterium | reverse complement strand
TGTTCGCCGATTAAAGTGGCACGTGAACTGGGTTCAGAACGTCGCAAGACAGTTCGGTCCCTATCTGTGATGGGCGCTAGTAAATTGAGAGGACATGACCTTAGTACGAGAGGACCGGGTCGTATGTACCGCTGGTGTATCGGTTGTGCCGCCAGGTGCAATGCCGAGTAGCTATGTACAGCATGGATAAACGCTGAAAGCATCTAAGCGTGAAACCAACCTCAAGATGAGTTTACTTTTAAGGGTTGTCAAAGACTATGACGTTGATAGGCTATAGGTATAAAGGTGGTAACATCAAAGCCGAGTAGTACTAATTGCCCGTAAGCTTTATTTTTTTATTTTCTTTAGGGAAAATAAAGTCTTTTGTATGCTTGCTTACAACTTATTCCAATATGTAATTTATTGTTCTGAATGTTGAATATTAAATGTCGAATGGATTTCTATTTGCATTTTTATTTCCTCATCCGGATTCTCTTCAAAATCATTTGATCGAGTTGTAAATGCCCGTTGTCTGAAGTATTCATTCAACATTCAACATTTATAATTCATCATAACTCTTTATGGTGGTTTTGCCGAGGGTGTTCACCTCTTCCCATACCGAACAGAGAAGTTAAGCCCCTCATGGCCGATGGTACTGCACAACAATGTGGGAGAGTAGGTAGCTGCCATATTCATTTTAAAACCCTTCAAGTTTACTTGGAGGGTTTTTTTATGCCACTAACTCCTCCAATGCTAACAAATTACAATGGCATGCAAGCATCCCAGAGGATTACACAATGGCCAATAGACATTTTTATGAGTACTTAAAATAACTCTTCATCTTTTTAAAAAACGCTTCTTTTTTCCTGCGGCTCACTTCCAATTCTTTTCCATTAGACAAGAGGATAAAACCGCCCTCGCCCCGCAGGTATTCTTTTACATGCTCCAGGTTTACTAAATATGATTTATGAATGCGGGCAAAATTAGAGTCGTCTAAGAGTTGTTCATATTCATGTAAAGAGGTTGAAGCGCAAATGAAGGGGCGGTTGGTAAAATGGATATTGGTGTAATTGCTGCTGGCTTCACAATAAATAATATCCTGTATGTCTATTACCTGGAAACCTTTTACCGAGGGGATACATAATTTCATTTTTTGCGGGCTATCTTTTTGGCGAATATTGTGCAAAAAAGTTTCAATATGCTGGCTACTGGTTTTTTCTGCTATCCTCTTCTGCGCTCTCTTTACTGCCTCTACGAGTAATTCTTCATCCACTGGCTTTAGCAAATAATCTACAGCACTAAAATGAAATGCCTGGATGGCGTAGCTGTTATGAGCTGTTACAAAAAAATGGTTTCAAAGTTTATTTGTCCCAAATCTCTCAATAAATCAAAGCCGGTTTTGCCGGGCATGGCAATGTCCAGGAAAATCAATTGAGGTTTTAGCACAGCTATTTTTTCTTTTGCCTCTTCGGCACTATTGCAAAGTGCAATGACCTCTACTTCGGGGCAGTTTAACTGTAATAATTTTTGCAAAGCAGTAAGCCCCCGGGGTTCATCATCTACTAGAATGGTTGTTACACTTTTCATTCAATAACCTTAAGCGGTTATGTATATTTTCAATTTCCTACAGAATGGTGTAATTTATCTCCTTCAATTTTATTTTTAATCGATTGGTTAATTCCTATTCCATTGTCGGAGATGATGCACGCTAGTTGGCTATTTTCTTTTTTAAAATCGATGGTGATATTAATATTTTTTTCTTTGCTGCTTACCCCATGCCAGATGGCATTCTCCACAAAAGGTTGAATTAACATGGGCGGTAGCTCGGTTTCATCCAGGTCCAATTCATCATCGGCCAAAATGCGACAGGTAAACTCTGCATTGCGCACCTGCTCTATTTCTACATATAGATGCAGGTAATCAATTATATTGCGAAGCGATATAAACGATTGCCCCGTTTGGTCGAGCGTAATTCTTATCAGGTGTGCAAACTTGCTCAGGAAATGAGATGCTTCCTTGTTGTCGTTGTTCAAGATCATATCACTGATGCTGTTCAGGCTGTTAAAGATAAAATGCGGGTTCATCTGCGCCCTCAAAGCTTTCATTTCTGTTTCTGCAATTTTTTGTTTCAGATTAGCCTCCTTCCTTATCAGCATTATTCTTCTTCTCACAAAATAAGTAACAATGCCTGCCAACACAATAATTGACAATATTCTGAAGAACCATGTTTGCCACCAGGGTGGGAAAATGCTGAAACCCATGCTGGTTATTCCTGGGCTCAATTTGCCATCACTATTGGCAGAACGCAATTCAAAAATATAATTCCCCGGTGGTAAACTTGTGTAATTGGCAAAATTGCGGTTGCCAGCATTCGTCCAGTTTTCAGTGAGCCCTTTCATGCGGAAGCTGAAATGGTTGTTATCCTGATTAGAAAAATTATTTACAGCAAAATAAATGGTTATAAAGTTTTGGTTATGATTCAAACTAAGATACGGTGTTAACTGCCAGGCGCTGTCATTCACATTTACAGCGGTAATAATTGGGTTGGGGCTAAACATTTGCTTTAAGCAAGGCAGGATTAAAACGGGTAACGCCTCCAACACCTCCAAATAAAAGCGAACCGTCTACTTCCTTAAGTGCACAGGCTGTATTGTATTCTAAAAATGACAACAATAAACCGAAAACCCTGGCTGCAGAAAACAGTTTTCACTTAAAAGCATTGAAAGAAAAAGAACAAATTGCCTATACGGGTTTTATTGCCCAGGATGTAGGAAAAGCAGCCAAAGAACTGGGGTTTGATTTCTCCTGCGTAGATGCAGCAAAAAATGACAACGATAACTATGGCTTACGATACGCAGCGTTTGTGGTACCATTGGTAAAAGCGGTGCAGGAACAACAGGCTATGATAAACAATCAGCAAGAACAAATAGATGAGCTAAAGAAAGACAAAGAAGATCAGCAGCAACGCTTAGATGACCTGGAAAAAAAGTTGACTGAACTGCTAAAAAAATAATTTTATAAAAATAAAAACTATTCATGCTCACTAAAATCTATGTTATTAAGAAATATCCGCTGCTCCTTCTTACTTATAACCCTGAGCTTGCATAAGGGTATTGGCTAAAACGTAGGTATCGGCACTTTAACAGCTACTGAGAAACTCCCACAACTTGCGCAAGTGAGGAAATATTGTAGCACCCCGATCCCGCAGTAACACATTGAAGAAGATTTTGTATTTTACATTAGCAGGACTTCACCCTTTGAGGGATAGGGTGACTTTTTGTTACACATTATTTTCAAAAAGCATTTCCGGGGGATGTCTGCGTGATGACAATAAAAAGATTTTATAAGCATTTCGTGATTTTTGTAACAATACTTTGTTACAGCAGTGCAATTATTGCGCAGAATGCCTTTTCTGTTTTGCAAAAAGAATTAAACACGGCAAGCACTACAAGGACAAAAGCAGATATCTATTTTAATATTTCACGGAAATATGCCGATGGCTTGAAAATTGATTCAGCTCTTTATTTTGCCGAAAGAGTAAAGGAATATAGTCAGAAGGATGCGTATAAAACCGGGATAGGAAAATACCACCTTGCTTTATCTATTGCACAGTATTACCGGGGACTTACAGATGAGTCAAGAACAAATGTTTCAGAAGCTATTAGGCTATTAGGAAGCCAAAAGGAATATGCTTTTCTCGGCATTGCTTATTGGCAGTTGGGTACTGTAGAGCATGCTACAGGCAACATAGATATTTCGAGAAAAAATTACTGGACTTCAATTTATTATTTAACTGCTGCCGGCGATGATCATAATCTTTACAGAACCTATTTTTTGCTGGCAAGGAGTTATAATAACACATCAGATTATGATAGTGCCGCCCATTATTATTTTAAAGCATTAATACTGGCGGAAAAATCAAACGAGGCATTTAAAATTTTTACTGCTGCCTGTGGGTTGGGGGAAGCATTTTTGAATTTGCGAAACTTCCCGAAAGCCTATCAATATCTTGATTATGGATTAAAGCACAAACCCGCTTCCGCAAATAAGGTTGACGCCTGGTTAAAGTTAAATAGTTATACAATCAGTTTAAGCATGCTGCACTATTTTACCCGTGCAGATTCCGCTATCAGGGAATTTGAAATTGTAGCGAAGCATTTTAATAGTGACTGGGGCTGGCTCACACTGGACAAACTAAAAGGTATCCAGGAATATGAAAAACAAAATTACCCGATAGCATTAAAATACTTAAGCGAAGCATATAGAAAAACAAACCAGGTTAATATCAGTAACCAGGATTTAAATTTTAATGCTTTTAACCTTGGAAAAACAGAATTTAAACTGGAGAAATATGACAGTGCAATCGTACACCTCGCTTACGCATCACAATTGTCCGTCTCAATAAAAGCTTTGGTTGATGCCATGGAAGCCGATTTATTATTGTCACAAGCATTTAAAAAAATAAATAAACCCGATTCAGCCTTGCATTATTTTCAGCGGTATTCATCATTAAAGGAGTCCGTGTTCTCATTAGAGAAACAAAAAATGATAACGGAAGTCACTACAAGATTCGAATCGGAGAAAAAAGAACAGGTGATTAAGATGCTGGAAAAGGAAAGTGAAGCCAGCACCTATCTTCTTCAGTTGAGAAATCAACAAATAGAAAAGCAATTGCTGGAAGGAGATAAAAAATCGCAGCAACTGGCACTTGTATCTCAGCAAAATGAAATTAATAAATTAGATGCATCCCGGCAAACCTTGAATCTTGAAAATGAAAAAAAAGAAAATGAAAAAAATCAGGTTAAACTAAAGTTGCTGCAACAGGAAGCTGCTTATCAGAAATTGCTGGCTTCCAAAGAAAGCCAGCAGAAAAAAATTGTATACAGCTGTATTGCTGTCATTCTTGCTTTAAGCGGGTATTCACTATACCGGTATATCCGGAGAAAAAAACTACAGAATCAGCAGCAAATTTTAAAGGAACGGCTGCGCATAAGCCGGGAGCTGCATGATGAAGTGGGATCAACGCTTAGTGGTATTCTCATGTATAGCCATTTGACACGAGAACAAATAGCAACATCAAAAACAGTGGAAGTGGAAAAGTCCTTAACCAATATTCAGCAATCGGCCGTTGAAATGGTGGAGAAGTTGAGTGATATAGTGTGGCTTGTAAATCCGGAAAAAGATTCTTTGCAGAAACTGATAGAACGTTTAGAACAGTATGCAGAAGATATGGCAATGATTAAAGGCATGGAAGTAAAAATTGCGATTTCACCAAAACTGGCCAATATTAATCTTCCGGTTGAAAGCCGGCGTAATATTTATATGTTTTGTAAAGAGGCTATTAACAATGCCGTAAAATACAGTCATGCAAATGTGATTGAATTAAACATGAAAGAAACGGAAAACAGGAAAATTGAAATATCTGTAACAGATGATGGAAAAGGCTTTGATAAGGCAAGACTGCAGAATGGAAATGGTTTAGTAAATATGCGACAGCGGGCAGAAGATACAGGTGGTGAATATATATTACAAACTTTACCGGGGCGAGGGACAAAGGTTTCACTTATTTTTAAAATCACCTGATGGGGGATAGGTAATACTAATAAATTCACTCAACTTTAGTTTTATGAAAGAAATTCGTGTAGCCATATTTGAAGATAATAAGCTGTTGCGGGATGCACTTCATGCTATAATTGATGGCACGGCAGGTTATACCTGCTGTGGAATTTTTACAGATGGCAACCGTTGGGAAACCGATATTAACAGAAGCGAACCCGATGTAGTGCTGATGGATATTGAAATGCCGGGCCTAAACGGAATAGAAGTAACAAAAAATATTTGTCAAAAATTCCAGCAGATAAAAATTTTGATTCAAACGGTATTTAACGATAATGAAAAGATATTTGCTGCGCTGTGCGCCGGTGCATCAGGGTATATATTAAAAACAGATCCTCCGCATAAATACCTTGAAGCGATTACAGATGTATATAATGGCGGCGCACCCATTAGTGCCGGTGTGGCAAAAAAAATACTCGGCTTCTTTGCACATAAAAATGTAATTCTTATTTCACCCGATGGTACAGACTACCAGCTCAGCCCGCGGGAGCAGGAAATACTGCAACTGATGATAAAAGGTGACAGCTATCCTGTTATTGCTGCAAAAGCTTTTATCAGTTATGAAACTGTGCGTTCCCATGTAAAACATATCTATAAAAAACTCCATGTAGCCAGCCGCAGCGAAGCTGTAACAAAAGCCATTCAAATAGGTCTCGCCTGAATTCACCCATTGGGTTATTGGTTTCTATTTTTTTCTTACTCACTTTTATCTAAGCACTAATTTTTGTGGCTAATGCCATATAGACTCTTTAAAACCTATAAAAAATGAAAGAGAAACTACTTCTTCTTTCTTGTAGATAGTTAATAAGTAATTGTTTTAAAACAACGGTATCAAATAAAAATTTTAAAAGCAAAAAAATCTGTATGAACAAGCAACTACTCCTCCTTTCATCATGTATAATTTTTGCGATGAATGTTTATGCTCAAAATGTTGGCATCAACACCAATACACCTACAGAAAAACTCTCTGTAAAAGGAAACTTATTAGTTATTGCTGATGTCACTTCATCAGCATCACTACCTGATGCAGGCCATACCTACAATATATCGGATACTACCCGCTATGTTACCGATTCTGTATATCGTATTTATGACCCCGGCGGAACTGGAAATTATGCACCAGACATGTCGAGAACAATAACCCTTGTAGATACAGCATTTTATGGAAGCGGGCAATTTGGTGGTCTTGAGCTCGTATTCGAATCAATCGGTCTTGGCACGGGCGATTCCATTTTTATTTTCGACGGCTCTAGTTTTACCATCCCGGTATTAAAAATGGGAAGCAACTATAATGTTCAGCTGCCCCCTGCACTTTCCAGCATAGTTATCAAAATAACTTTTATCAGCAACAGTGATTTGAATGTTGGTTCTGGTTTTTCAGCCTTGGTAAGAAGGCTGTTTTTATCGCCTGCTGCTTTGCAAAATGCCAATGCTACAAATTATGGAAACAGTGGATTGCTTTTCAATTCGGCTAATGGATCTCTACGCTCAGGTATTGCCAATAACAGGGATATGGGAATGGGAGCAGTAATATTTGGGATAGGTAGTTCTGCAAAAGGAACAGCATCTGTGGCGTTAGGAAGTGGCAGCGTAGCCAATGATGAATTTTGTTTTGCTGTAGCTGGGGGTTCGGCAAAAGGAAGCTATTCCTTGGCATTGGGAGGACAAGCATTAAAAATTAATTCTATAGCCTTAGGAAGATATTCCATTGCAGATGCGAATTATGCAGCTGCGCTTACCAATTATGCTTATGCTTATGGCGAAAATAGTACGGCACTAGGATATGGCAGCAGGGCCTATGGGATCCAGTCTATAGCATTACTTGGCGGCCTGACAAACATTGCAAGCAGTTATGGGTTAGCCATTGGTAACGGGGCATCTTCAGGAAATCTCTATGATGTTGCTATCGGTAAAAATGCAGTTGCTGATGGCGGTTCGGCACTGGCTTTAGGCGAAAATACCAGTGCCGGTCCAAGTGCAGTAGCAATTGGTAAAAACTCTTATGCAACCAACAATAGTTTTGCATTTGGCAATACTGCAGCTGCTTCAGGATATTATTCTACAGCGATTGGTAGAAGCGCAGGTGCTTATGGTATTTCCAGCGTTTCAATAGGAGAAAATACTAATACTAATGGCTACAACACCGTGGCCATCGGCAAATTTGCATCTGCTGCTGGCAATAACGCAATTGCAATAGGTTCAAACATAACTGCCAATGGAAATTATTCTATGGCACTGGGAAACTATGTTTCCACCAGCAACTTTGAAGGCTGCCTTACCATCGGCGACAATTCCACCACCACCGTTATGAACACCTTTATTGCTAATGGTTTTCGCTCCCGCTTTGCAGGAGGCTATCGCCTGTTCACCAACAGTGCTGCAAATGTGGGTGCATTCCTAAATGCAAATGCAAATTCATGGGCGGCTTTAAGTGATGTAAGACTAAAAGAAAATTTTATTCCTGTAAATGGTGAGTCTGTTTTAAAATCAATTGCCGCTATGCCCCAATACACCTGGAACTATAAAGGACAGGATGCAAAAACTTTACGTCATTACGGCCCCATGGCACAGGATTTTTATAAAGCTTTTGGCCATGATGATTTAGGTGAAATTGGTTGCGATACTTTGATCAATCAGCAGGATTTTCTTGGAGTGAATCTTATTGCCATACAGGCATTGGAAAAAAGAACGACAGACTTGCAAAACGAACTAAGCAAAGCAATGGAAATTATAAGCCTGCAGTTAAAGAGAATTGAAATGCTGGAAGAAAAAAATAAAAATCTTTCTACACTCAAAAAATCAAATTAGAATCATGAAAAAAATTGCATTCATAATCATTTATACCTTGATGATTAAAGCAAGTGTATTTTCTCAAAACATAGGCATTGGCACTACCACACCCAACCCAAAAGCTATTCTGGAAATAAAATCAACTGACAAAGGAATTTTATTTCCCCGGCTTAATACTACCCAGCGTAATGGCATCCAAAATCCTCCTGATGGGTTGCATATTTTTAATACGGATGAAAGATGCCTGAATTATTATGATTCTACCTACCAGGTATGGAATTGTTATTGCGCCGATTGCCAATCGGTCATCATCAACATTACCGCAAACGCCTGCAAAGTGGATTTTTACAATACCTATGCAAGAGGGGCACCATCCAAAAGATACCTTATTAATATTGCTCCGGGTGTTAGCTTAACCGGCTGCAGTCCCGGCGACACAGCATTATCATTTAGCAACATGCCTTCTAATGCCGCAATCATCATTAACAATAATGGTACAATAGCAGGTGCTGGTGGAAGTGGTGGAAGAGGAGGGATAGAATCGGGATGCGTTGTAAGTTTTGTAGTTGCGCAACCTGGGCTGCAGGGTGGGTATGCAATAAGTACCAAGCCAGGTGTTACTATTTCAGTAAATAACTATGGTACAGTAGCAGGTGGCGGCGGCGGCGGTGGGGGCGCTTCGAGAAATCCCGGGGGACAAGGTGGTGGCGGGGGAGGTGGTGCAGGTTCAGTAAGTGGCGCAGGTGGACCAGCAGGGGGGCAGTATCAGTCTGGCACATTCGGATGTTCTCCAGCAATAACAGCCCAGCCAGGGGGAGCAGGGCAACCAACGATTGGAGGCACAGGAGGAGCAGGAGCAAATGGCGGGGGAACAGGCGGCAATGGTGGATTAAGGGGCCAGCCGGGCCAGGCAGGTACCGGCACTACGGCCGCTCCTGGTGGAATAGCCGGTAAAGCAATCGGAGGGGGCAGTGGAAATAGTCTTACCAATATTAGTGGAGGGCAAAGTTTTGGCATCGTGGATTAAATTAAATTCAAATAAAATGAAAATTTTTTTTTTACTCAGCTGCTATTTTATAATTATTGATGCCTATGCCCCTATTGCAGGTTACAATTGCATTCATTATCTTACTGCTGCAGCACTAAAATAAACAGCATTCGTTTGCGGCGTTCGAACACTTATTCTAACTGAAATTAATAAGTTCTTGCCTCTTTACAACAATGCACTTTAGAATAAAAAAATGGACATTTACTTTTCTACAGATTAACATAACTGATGAAAATAAATTTTTGAAAACGACTAACAAAAACTGTTATATATCATGAAAACGCTTTTGCTAATACTGCTTATTGCAGCACCATTTATAAGTATATCTCAAAATGTAGCTATAGGAACTGCTGCACCCGATAACAGCGCTATGCTGGATGTAACTAGCAGCAACAAAGGCTTGCTTATTCCCCGAATGAATTCATTAAACCGGACAAACATACTTGCTGCGGCACCCGGATTAATGGTGTATGATACTGACTTAAAAAGTTTTATGTTTTACAACGGAGCTTCCTGGGATAATATAGGTGGCTCAAAAGCAAGACGCATTTATATTCCGGCTAATGCCTTGTCTTTTACCGGCACAGGCGTAACTGTAAGTCAGTGGGGATTAAATCTTATTAACACTGCTTCTGCTGCACCGGGCTTTGTTATACCCAAACCCGTTGATTGGGACAGCACAAAAGTTTTTACCATAACAATACATTACTCTTTCCCTACCATAACAGCAGGTACTATCATTAGCTGGAGGCTTTTGGCCGGAAGCACAGATCTAAATGCTACTGCCGGCAATGCTGGCTCCGGCTGGGATTCGTATGATTTTTCTCAAACTTCTGATGCTACACCCGCTTCAATCCCGGCGGCTCCGGGACGAACCAACCTGGCGAAAACACAAACCTGGACAGCCTCATTTTCGGCTAATTTCAATACATGGTATGTAGGAACAGGTGTTACTACAAATAATGATTTTTCTCATGACCCCATGTGGCAATTTCGTTTTCTAAGAGGGAATTATGTTTCCAATGGTGAAGGGTACACCGGTACGCTTACAATAAACGGTGTTTCTATTAACTACACAGCCAAATAACCAATACTGTTCTATACTGCCTGGTAAAAAGTGAACCATCCCAAAATAAAAGTTTGTTTCCGTTTTGGCGTATGCCAACGGAGTACCATCCTCTAAAGACTTTTCTTAGTCGTTACACTCGTGGCTACGAGATAATGTCAGCCTTTTGCTCAAACTACAGATAGTCTTTTCTTCCTCTTTGGCCGAAAGCCAGCTACGGATACTTAAGCCTATCACTAGTGGCAGCAAAAGCATCTCTTTTATATTAGGCGTGAGGGATGATGTTGATGTAAATGCTACAGGCTTATTTTATGTGATAGCGGTAGGACAGGGGACAATAATAGCAGCCAGCGGCAAAGCACGGTTTGGAAACTCTGCAACAACCTCCAATGGAGGCTGGGTCGGCTGGACCAACCTGAGCGATGGAAGGTTTAAGAAAAATGTAAAAGACAATGCACCGGGCCTGGATTTTATTATCAAGCTACGCCCCGTTACTTACAATATGGATGCACCGGGCCTGAATGCGTTCCTGCATAAAAACGACAGCAGAGAAACTAAAGCCCTGGCTGCAGAAAACAGTCTTCACATAAACGCTTTGAGGGAAAAGGAGCAAATTACTTATGCCGGTTTTATTGCACATGACGTAAAAATAGCAGCAAAAGAACTTGGGTATAATTTCTCCAGTGTAGATGTAGATGCTGCAAAAAAAGAAAACGATACCTATGGCTTAAGGTACACAGAGATGCTGGTGCCGTTGGCAAACAAGTCTGCTTTTATATTATTAATACAGTACGACTCATTGTTTCAAGCCTTCGGTGCATGAATGGATGAATGATATAGGTCTTCCATTCAGGTTTTTACTCCAATAATTTTTTATGATTTTAAAGTCTGCTTTTTCGGATACTGTTAATAACCAATGCTCACCATCATTACCCACGATAAGCATTAGCTAAGATCGGAATTTTAGGAAGAAGACCTTTGTCCTATACTCAAAAAAAATCCCTCCAGGAACCTGGAGGGATATAAATTCTTTGATTGGGGAAATTAATAGTCTCTGTTTCCGCCGCCACCGCCATAACCGCCACGACTTCCGCCGCCGCCGCCATAACCGCCACGGCTTCCACCGCCGCTACCGCCACCGTAACCACCACGGCTTCCACCGCCACGATTACCGCCGCCATAACCACCACCACCACTACGCTTCTTGTAACCATCACCCTCTTCACGAGGTTGTGACTCGTTAACAATCAGCTTACGTCCCTGAACTTCAGTTTCGTTTAAATTGGCAATAGCTGTTTTTGAGGCTTCTTCGTCTTCCATTTCAACAAAACCAAAACCTTTACTGCGGCCGTTCATTTTGTCTTTAAGGATTTTAGCACTAGTTACTGTACCGTACTGTGTAAAGAGACTGCTTAAATCTTCATCAGTCATAGACCAACTAAGATTTCCTACATAAATGTTCATTGTAAAAAACTTTTAAAAAATTAAATAAAAACAATAATGCTTTAGTTGCTACAATGAACTGAAAACGATGTACTTATAACTAGATCAAATCAGCCAACAGTGAAAACTAAAACCATTAAAGCTCTACAAATGTAATGTATTATTTCAAAAACTCCTATTATTTAGTTTTTTCATCTATTTCAGCAACATATCTAGTAAACGACTATCCCGCTTATATATGTCATCTCTAAAATTAAGTTTTCCTTTTGCATCTACCCAGGCTGTAAAATATGCTATGAAAACTGGTTCTGGCTCACGTAGTGAAACATATAGTTCTTTTTCTGCAGTCATAGCCTTTTCAATTTTTTCTTTGGTCCAGCTCGTATCGTTCCTTAAAAGGTAGGCTGCAAGTTTTTCGGGCTCTGCCAGGCGAATACAACCATGGCTAAAGGCCCGGTTGGTTTCCCTGAACAGGGATTTAGCAGGACTGTCGTGCAGGTATATAGAATGACTATTGGGGAAAAGGAATTTTACCTGGCCAAGTGCATTATTGGGCCCTGGCTTTTGCCTTATTTTACCTTCATTCCACTCCATATCGTGATTGGCGAGGTAATTTTTATTACGTTTAATAGCAGGGAGGGTTTCGTTCTTAATAATACTTTGCGGTAAATACCAATAGGGGCTAAATACGATGTATTTTATTGTTCCATTAAACACTACGGTTTTACTCTGGTCTCTACCCACCACTACATTCATATCCCAGGCAATGCTGTCTTGCTCATATACATATAATTTGTACTCGGGTATATTTACAAACAGGAAATTATTCTTCAGGTCTGCCGATACCCAGCGGCAACGTTCCATATTTACCAGTATGGTTTCAATCCTGTCGTGCAGCGGTACATTTAAGGCTTTAATTTCTGATACAGCAATTTTACCTGTTTTTCTTAAACCTACTCTTTCCTGAAAGTTTGCTACAGCAGTTAACATGGCAGAATCGAATTGCTCGCCCGTAGTATTGTTGGGCAGGTCACCCAGCAATACCAACTTATTTTTTATTTGGCCTATGGTGGATCCGGAATCTCCCAATGCATATTTATTTGCCGAAGCATTGATCAATAGTGTATCGCCAGGCTCTGCCTGCCTGTATGCCTGCAGGAATTGTTTTAAAAGATAATATTGTTTATAAACTGGCGCATTCTCAAGTAAGTCTTTACCGGTTAGGAGGGAATCCAGCAATTGGGTGTACAATAATTTTTTCCTTGGCAAGAGCCATTCCTGGTCAATACTGCTTTGTTCGGCTAAACCATTCCAAACATTGCGAGCATACAGCAGGTATTGAGATGTAAGCATCAACTCCGTAGCCAATGCCATACTATCGGTTGTATTAATGGCGTGATTTTCCATCAGGCTATTCATAACTTTCTGGTAAGGAAGACGGGTTAAATCTATTCCTTCGTCCCCTATATTCTTTATTTTATTGAACAGGTTTCCCGCCTGTTCAATCATTCCGTTCTTGTCAAACCAGGCGTATGCATAATTCCTTGTTTTGTAAAATTGTTCGAGGTCGGGTGCAATGGGAGTAAGCAAGGGAAAACTATCAAGAAACTGGTGAACCGATGCACTGTCAAACACCCTGATGGTTTGTGTACTAAAGTTTCCCGGGATGGACGGATCAGTTACAATTTCAGGAGCTTGTTTTTTATTGCCGGAGCAGGCAGCTAATACAATAATAAGGGTTGCTGCTGCTAAGAAGGGTTTAAGTGAAAACATTACTGTTATAAATTTTTATAAACTTAGTTCAAATTGCGGGCACAAAAAAGCCGCTCACGGGGAGCGGCTTTAATATTGTAAAACAACAAATTATTCTGCTGTTACTTCAAACTCAATTTCGGTTTCATTTCCGTTGCCAAAATCTACATTTGCTTTGAAAGTACCCAGTTCTTTTACTTCGTCTAAGATATTTATACGACGACGATCGATCTCGTAACCTTTTTGCTCCCTGATTGCACGAGCAATCTGAACAGAAGTTACGCTACCAAAAATCTTACCGCTGGTTCCGGTTTTAGCACCAATTTTTAAAGCACCGTCCTGTAGTACAGCTATCACTTTATTTACTTCAGCCAGTAATTTGGCTTCTTTCTTGGCTTGTTGCTTTAACCTTTCGTTCAGTTGTTTTAAATTACTTGGGCTAGCTTCTACTGCGAATTTTTGAGGGATCAGGTAATTACGGCCGTAACCGTTCTTAACTGTAACCAATTCGTGAGCACCGCCCAGGTTATTTACATCTTGAATTAATATTACCTGCATTGTTTTGCATTTTTACCCAATCCCATCCCGATAACTATCGGGACTAAACTTTCCCTATTTAAAGGTTAGGGTGGTGAAAAGAATAATTGTTTATTTCATCAGATCTGTAACGTAGGGTAAGATGGCCATTTGACGGGCTTTCTTTACTGCCTCACTTACTTTACGCTGAAACTTCAAGGAGTTTCCGGTAATGCGGCGTGGTAACAGTTTACCTTGTTCGTTCAGGAATTTTTTCAGAAAATCTCCATCTTTATAATCGATGTAGCGAATGCCCATCTTTTTAAAACGGCAATATTTCTTCGGGCGCTTCTCAGCTTTAATAGCTGTTAAGTACTTTATTTCATTTGCTTTTGCCATGACTTATGCCTCCGCTTTTTCGGTTTCTGAATATTGTACACCACTTCTCTTTTTAACATTGTACTCAACGGCGTATTTATCGAGTACAGTGAACATGTGACGCATTACTGATTCGTCACGCAAAAGTTGAATTTTCAACTTTTCATTGAAGCTGGTTGGCGCAGAATACTCCATAACCCAATAGATCCCTGTGGTCTTTTTGGCTACCGGATACGCCAGTGATTTTAGTCCCCATGGTTTTGTGTGCGCTACTTCCCCACCGTTTTCTTTAACGAGGTCTTCGTATTTTTTCTGAGCGGTTTTATATTCCTCTTCAGATAGCACAGGAGTAAAAATCACCATCAATTCGTAGTTGCTCATTTTACCTGTTTTTTGTTTAAAAAATTATTGTTTATCCGTTTTTTATAACGGGCAGCGAAGGTATGCCAAATATCATTCACAACACAATTAAAAGGGAGATATTTTAACGTATTGATATATGTAGCTTTTTTTACATCAACCGGTACACCGGGTACGCCCGGTAGGCTTTTTCAAACCACGGAGAATTCCTGTATATGTAGTTAAGAATTGACCGGGAGTTAGCCGCAAATACGGTGTCCGATGCTTTTTTCTCTTCCAATTTTTTCTGAAGTACGGGGTCTTTTCTAAGGATATCTGCAGCAATATCTTCCCACCGGTAATCACTATAGCCTTCTTTTTGCTGTAGAATAGCATCAAAGAAATTCCATGCAAAAAAACTGTCATCGCCGCCCGGTTCCAGCATTTCAATGATATACCGTTGCGCCGGCTGATTGAGGTAAATAATATAATCGCCTTTGAGGAACTGTACTTTTTTTTGCAGCGTTGATAATTTTACATCATAATTTTTATGATGTTTTTCATAAGCATTGGGGTACGATTTAAGATCTTCTATTTGGTATGCCTCCACCTGTATTGTTGAGTCTTGCTTAAGTGCATTCATCTGCACTTTGTTCAATTTCAGGCGGTCGATCACTTCAAACCATCCCTGCGGGATGATATAACCTCTGGGCTTTTTAACCTCAGCGCCAGATATAAAATGATTATAAAATTTTACTTTTTTGGTAAATGGCTGGTTGTGATCAAAAATCATTTTGGAAAGACCCGTCGCTTCGCTGGGCATGTCCCTCGTTTCATAACCACTAAAAGCTACTTCGCTGTAATTACTTTTGTCGATGGTCCATTTTAATGGATAAGTTTGTCTTTCCTGCCATTCTTTTGCAGAGGCAGTTCTCAACTGTTTGATGCTGGTAGCAGCAGTACTGGCTTCCTCAATAAAACTTTGCATAAGGTCGTATGTAGATCGCACCCTGTCTTTATAAGGTTTCAGCATATGCGTTTCGGGCATAAACGAAATGGTATTAAACAAAGCTGCATAGCCGGAAGAATAACGTGGAGGATCCATAAACATCTGCATTCCCTTGTCAAAATCGGTGGTTTCAAAATCTACATAAGGCACCATATCCCAGCCCTTCTCATGCATTTTTTTATATAACGCAGGTTCAAATTTATCTTTTAACCAGGTGCCCAGGGTTATGCCAAGTTTATCGTATTGCGTAGCAATCAAGGTCATCGTGTGTTGAAAATCGGCTCCATCGCTAACATGATTGTCTACCTGAATATCTGGTTGAAGGTAATGAAAGATCTCGCTGAAGGAACGGGCATTCTTGCTATCTGCTTTGGTGAAATCCCGGTTCAGGTCAAGGTTTTGTGCATTGCCCCTGAAGCCATAAGCCACGGGCCCGTTTTGGTTGGCACGGGTGTATGAGTTGCGGTTGAGGCTGCCACCAATATTGTAAACAGGGATAAAAGCCAAAGCTACATTAGGCGGTAACATCACTTTCTTTTTAATGATATCTCTCACCAGCATCATACTGGCATCAATGCCGTCCGGTTCGCCGGGGTGAATACCATTATTTATAAGGATAACAACTTTATTTTTCTTATGCCATAACACGGGGTCAAAATTGCTATCGCCGCTTAACATTACCAGGTGAAGCGGGTAACCGGCATCTGTGGGGCCCATCTCCTTAATTTTTATAAGCGGAGATGTCTTCTCAATATCCTTATACCATTTAATGGCTTCAAAATAGGTGGCAGTTTCTGTGCCTCCAGACTTTTCGAATCCAGTTATTTGTGCAGATGTGGATATTGAAATAAACAAACCAGCATAAAAGAATAATTGCCTCATACCGTAATTTTTTTCAAAGTACGTAGAATTTAAACGGCAATAAAACCGGGTATAAAAAAAGTCCTCCATTAATGGAAGACTTTTATAAGAATGTTTGATAGTTGCTTATTTAACTACCACAAAGGATTCTGTAATTACAGTTTGGCCATCGTTTATCCTTATAAAGTACCTTCCCTGCGGAAGTGCTTTTACATCTAAATCGAGTGTTAGCTGTCCTTTCTTCACCTGCTGTTCTTTCACTACACGGCCTGCAACGTCGGTTATTATCAGCTTTGTATCCGAAGTTATAGCGGTTGTTAGCTTAACATTCAGTTGTCCCCTTGTTGGGTTAGGGTAAACCAAAGCGTTTGAAAAATTATTGTTCAACCTCACCGCTACGATTTTACTGTAACGTGAGCTGCCATCAATGTCAATCATTTTTAACCTGTAATAAACGATAGATGCAGCGGGTAAATTTTCATCCTTAAAATCATAATTGGCCAGGTTCCTGCCTGCTAAATCACCAATAGAATAGAAATTGCTGGCATCACTACTTCTCTCAATGGTATATTGTTTGAAGTTTGTTTCATAAGTGGCATACCATGTTAGCAACACCGTATTATTTTGTTTGCTGGCTTTAAAATTGGTAATTGTTACAGGTACCACACCTGTACACTGCCAGATGAGCGCAGCATACTCAGGGTGATCTACAAACGGATTACGATTGCTTTGCCCACTTTGGTAATAGATAGCATTGTTGCGGTCAATTTCCTTTTGGCTAACAGGATCATTTGCCATCCAGTCGAACATAGTTTTTATGTACCATGTTTCATAAACCTGTAGTCTTCTATGGGCTGCATCAGGTTGGTCAGCGGCACTTAGAAAAAGAGGAGCAGCCGCGGTATTTACTGCCCAATTTTGACTGATAACCTCGTCTTCATAACGTGTAGCCATATATAATGAAGCCCTCGCCAGATCTCCTTTAAAAGCGTTGTGAGGTTCAAATACAGCACCTGTGTAACCATAATTATTACCCGTGCCCTGCTTGCTCTGGTTGTCGATGGATGTATAGATAGCGTTAGTTACGTTGCCAAAAGGGAAGTTTGATCTTTTGCTATTTACATAGCCGTCGGTAGGAAATAAATGATGAACATCCGAATACATCGGATATGCATCATTGAACCACGACTTTGGTGTGCTATGCTCCCTGTTATAACAGTCGCCTTCTTTGCTATAATTGCCACATTGGTTAGTACCATACACGAAATTGTAGGTTTCTGGTGTAGCCGGATCGTTATCGTCAGTATAAATGTCCCAGATAATATTTGTGGTAGAAGGTTTGATATCTGAATACTGGTATGCATTCCATACGCCTGGCGTATAAGATAAACTAACAAATCCTGCGGATGAAATATTCTTCAAAGTAGTTTTAAGCGTCTGGCAACTTTGACCCGCGGCTGCATCATAAAACCCAACGGGAATACCGGTTGAATTGTTGGTTGTAGTAGCGGATCCGGTTAGGGCAGTTCCATTATAAAAAGGCTGCCCGGTGCACTCTGCATTTGTAGCAAAAACAAACAGGTAGTATAGTGTGCTTGTGCTAAGGCCAGTTGCTGAAAAGGACGTAGCTGTGCTAAAGCTCACCACGGTTCCTCCACCTAATGATTGTCCGGCGGCGTAGGTAGTTCCATTTGTGGGGCTGGCTGATAAAGTGGCACTAGTACTTATAACAACGAGGTAACGGTTCGCATTGGGCGAAGGGGTAAAGTTACCATTGATTACATTGTTGGCAGGGGTGAGTACCAGGTCCGAAGCACCTGTTGGTGTGGTGCAGGGGGCAAGGGTCTGAGTGGCGAAGCTTCCACTAAGAGGTGTTGCCTGCAGATAGTTAGGTCCACCGCTACAGTCCTGGTTATTTAAAGCAAACACAAAATAGTAATACAATGTAGAGGCCATCAGGTTGTTATCTGTAAAACTGGTGCCAGAGGTAGCAATTACAACGGTTCCGCCACCAAGTGACTGGCCGGCAGTATAAAAACTGCCATCTACAGGTCCAGCGGAAAGTGTAGCCGACAGGCTGCGTACTACCAGGTATTCGTTTGCAGAAGGAATAGCTGCTGTAAAATTGCCCGATATACTGCTAGGGGTTGAAGATAAATTAAGATTTGTAGGTTGGTTGGTGGGTTCTTCGCAGGGCGCTCCCAGCGAACCGTTGAAAACAATAGTGAAATCATCTACCGCTAGGCCATCATCGGCACCGGAAGCATTGAAGTCGCTCCATCTTAGCCAAATGGTGCTGCCGTTTGCAATATTTAACCCAGAGATGGCAAAAGACAAGTCTGTTTTATTTGCGGTAGCATTTCCATCCAACGCACCTATTGCGCCTGCGGTGATCGGTGCTGTAAAATCAAGATTGTCAACATCAGTCCAGGTGCCTGAATTTACGGCTGTGGCATCAGTACTGTATTGAAAGTCCAGCCGATCAACCCTTCCTGCTGTACCCAGTCTCCATTGCTCACCAGTATAAGCTACCGTAATGAGGGTTACCGTGCTGCCGGTGTTGTTAGTAAACTGCACACCCAATGTAGGATTAACACTGCCCGACTGCAGGCTACCCAACGCTCTTTCTGTTGTTGCGGTTGTACCATAGCTGTAAGTATTGCCACTGTTTGTGCTGCCATTATCTGCCGCATACGTTGTATTCATGCCGGTGCCGGTTTCAACAAAGGTCCATCCGTTGGGCAACCCGGAAACTGAGTTGGTCGTACCACTATTTGCCAAAGTATTAAAATTCTGGTTGTAAGGGCTGCCTGCAGTTGTAATGCTTATAGATTGGCCAAAACTGCTGATGCATAGCATTGCAGCAAAGAAAAAAGCTGTGGTAAATTTCTTCAACATGGTAATTGATAATTAAAAGTTGTGGAGTCTGGTAAATTGTTTTTAACAAACAAAGCCCATCAAAATGTTTGACGGGCTTATTAATATATTTATATAAAGTTTATTGTGTAAGCTTACAATTACTTAGCCAGCGCATTCACCTTGCGGGCAAGCTTGCTCTTTAAATTAGCAGCTTTGTTCTTGTGAATGGTGCCACGCTTTGCCAGTTTATCAAGCATAGAAGCTACCACAGGCAGTTTTTCTGTAGCTGCTTTTGGGTCTTCAATTGCTTTAATATCACGTATTGCGTTACGGGTAGTTTTACCGTAATAACGGTTACGTTCGTTACGCTTTGCACTCTGACGTACGTCTTTTTTTGTTGCTGAATGGTTTGCCATTTAATCCTAATTTTTGGGCTGCAAAGATAGGGAGAATAACTTACAAACCTGCACCTGTTTTGTTTTTTTTAGTAAATATCCCGTAAAACATTTTTACTATTTATAAAAATGGGCTTTTTTTAATAGGAAGCCCTCGTAAAACTTGTGCAGAAAAGCCGATATTTGCAGCCACAAATAAACTAAATACCCAAAATATTTTATTGCAATGAAGGATTTTCAATATATCACCAATGCACACCCGTCTTATATAGAGAATTTGTATAATGATTTTGTTAAGGACCCGGAAAGTGTAGATAATGAAATGCGGAAATTCTTCGAAGGATTCGACTTTGCCGTTTCATCCGGGAGTTTGGCTACCAACGGCACAGCTACTGCTCCTGCCGGCGTTGCTATCGGCAATGCACAACTAACCAAGGAGTTTGCAGTGTACCAACTCATACAGGCTTACCGTAAAAAAGGGCACCTCATTGCAGATACCAATCCCATTCGCAAAAGAAAAGACCGCCATGCAAATCTTGACCTTTCTTTCTTTGGATTAGGGGAGGAAGATATGGGTACAGAATTTGAAGCAGGTAAATTCCTAAATCTTGGTAAGGCCAGCCTGAAAGATATTTTGGGATTGCTGAAGAAATCATATGCCACACATGTGGGGGTAGAATATAGTTCGCTTAATGATATTAAAAAAATTGAGTGGTTGGCCAATGCTATGGAATCACAATTTCATGAGCCATTACCGCTGGAACAGAAAAAGCGCATACTGCAGAAACTGAATGAAGGGGTAATGTTCGAAAAATTTCTTCACACAAAATATATTGGTCAAAAAAGATTTAGCCTGGAAGGTGGCGAAACCACCATTGCAGCGCTGGATGCCATCATCAACACTTCTTCTACGCATGATGTGCAGGAAATCGTAATTGGTATGGCACACAGGGGCCGCCTGAACGTATTGGCTAACATCATGGGCAAAACCTACGAGCAAATCTTTACAGAATTTGAAGGAACTGCAATACCAGATACCACCATGGGCAGCGGCGATGTAAAATACCACCTTGGTTTCAGCAGCGAAATTGAAACAGAAGCAGGTAAAAAAGTAAACATGAAACTTTGCCCTAACCCATCACACCTGGAAACGGTAGATCCCGTGGTAATTGGGTTCGCCAGGAGTAAGGCCGATGTTTTATACGAAAGTGATTACGACAAAATATTACCCATCCTCATACATGGCGATGCATCTATAGCAGGACAGGGTGTGGTGTACGAGGTTTTACAAATGAGTAACCTCGAAGGTTATTATACTGGGGGAACGATTCATTTCATAATTAATAACCAGATTGGCTTTACTACAGATTTTGATGATGCCCGCAGTTCAGATTATAGTACTTCAATTGCCGGCATGGTGCAGGCACCGGTGTTTCACGTAAATGGCGATGACCCGGAAGCAGTAGTAAAAGTAGCGCAGATAGCAACCCTATACCGCCAGGAATTTAATTCTGATATTTTTATTGATATGGTTTGTTACCGCCGCCACGGCCATAATGAAGGCGATGAACCAAAATTTACCCAGCCACAATTATATGGACTGATAGATAAACACCAGAACCCACGGGAAGTGTACACACATTACCTGATTGAGAATGGGGAGCCCGATGCCAAATCGATGGCCAAGGATATGGAAAAGCGTTTCCTGAACGATCTACAAGAAAGGCTGGACGATGTAAAGCAGCACCCCTTACCCTACAGTTTTCAGAAGCCAGAATTGTGGTGGCAAAGTCTGCGCCGGGCAACCGAGCAGGATTTCAATTCCTCGCCGGTAACGGCAGTTTCGGAGGCAGAGGTAAAATCATTGTTTGAAGGATTGATGAAAGTACCCGAAGGATTTAAGCCTTTAAGAAAGATAAGCAAGCTGCTGCAGGATAAAGAGAAATTATTTGCAGACGAAGAAAAAATAGATTGGGCAACTGGTGAACTAATGGCTTATGCATCCCTTTTGAAGGAAGGTAAAGATGTACGCATGAGCGGGCAGGATGTAAAGAGAGGAACTTTTAGCAGCCGCCATGCTGTGTTATACGATGAAACCGACAGCACCGAATACAACAGGCTTAGTGGATTTTCGCATGACGATTCAGCATTCAGGATTTACAACTCCTTGTTGAGTGAATATGCTGTACTTGGTTTTGAGTACGGGTACAGTATGGCCAATCCTTATGCGCTGGTTTTATGGGAAGCCCAGTTTGGTGATTTTATAAATGGCGCCCAGATAATTGTAGACCAATACCTCTGCTCTGCAGAAACAAAATGGCAACGCATGAATGGGCTGGTATTATTATTGCCCCATGGTTACGAAGGGCAAGGCCCGGAACACAGTAGTGCAAGAATGGAGCGTTTTCTGCAGCAAAGTGCAGCACAGAATATGGTGACCGCCAATATTACAACGGCAGCCAATTTCTTCCATGCGTTGCGCCGCCAGCAGGCTTGGGCATTCAGGAAACCTTTAATTGTGTTTACACCTAAGGCCAACTTGCGTCACCCTGGTAGTTACAGCCACATAAGCGAATTTACCAGCGGAGGTTTTAAAGAAGTGTATGATGATGAAACGATTGAAGACGCCAACGCAGTAAATAAAGTATTGCTATGCAGCGGTAAAATATATTTCGACCTGGAAGAACGCCGAAAGAAAGACAACCTAACTGATGTGGCAATTGTAAGAATGGAGCAATTGTACCCCTTGCCACAACTCCAGCTAGATCAGCTGCATAAAAAATACAGCAAGGCCATCTGGCATTGGGTGCAGGAAGAACCATTGAATATGGGCGCCGCCACCTTTCTGCGGATGAATATTAAAAATATCAACCTGCATATCATCAGCAGGATAGCAAGTGCGGCTACGGCTACCGGTTATGCCAAGATACATGCTAAAGAACAACAGGAAATACTGGATGCAGCATTTTCTATTTAATATATATTAACACCATAAGTACATACAAATGTTTAATTCATTAAGTGAGAAATTAGAGTCAGCGTTTAAGAATATTAAAGGCGAAGGCAGGATCAGCGAACTCAATATAGCCAACACCCTTAAAGAGATAAGGCGTGCATTGGTAGATGCCGATGTAAACTACAAGATCGCCAAAGAATTTACTGATAAGGTAAAGGAACAGGCGATGGGCGCAAAAGTGTTGCTGGCGGTTAATCCCGGGCAGCAAATGACCAAGATTGTGCAGGATGAATTAACCGAGCTGATGGGTGGGGAAGAAAGTACATTCGATATTACGGGCAACCCGGCCATCATTCTCATTGCAGGCCTGCAGGGTAGTGGTAAAACTACCTTCAGTGGCAAGCTGGCCAACTACCTCAAAACAAAAAAAGGAAAATCGCCCTTGCTGGTAGCAGCAGATATTTACCGCCCTGCGGCCATCGATCAATTGGAAGTGCTGGGTGGACAAATAGGCGTAGATGTGTACAGCGACCGTGAAAATAAAGATGCGGTTTCTATTGCGCTGGCAGCTATTAAAGAAGCAAAAGCTAAGAACAAGAATGTGATCATCATAGATACTGCCGGCCGCCTGGCGGTAGATGAAGTGATGATGAATGAGGTTGCCAATATTAAGTCAGCCATCAATCCACAGGAGATTTTATTCGTGGTTGATAGTATGACCGGCCAGGATGCCGTGAATACTGCCGCTACTTTTAACGAGCGGCTGGATTTTAGCGGCGTGGTGTTAACCAAGCTGGATGGCGATACCCGTGGCGGTGCGGCCATATCTATAAAGTACACCGTAAACAAACCCATCAAATTTACCAGCAGTGGCGAAAAGATGGACACCCTGGATGTGTTCTACCCCGAAAGGATGGCACAGCGTATCCTTGGTATGGGCGATATTGTGAGCCTGGTAGAAAAAGCACAGGAGCAGTTTGATGAAAAAGAAGCAGCCCGCCTGGAAAAAAAAATCCGCAAGAACCAGTTTGATTTTGAAGATTTTAAAACCCAACTGCAACAGATAAAGAAAATGGGTAACCTGAAGGACCTGATGGGTATGATACCCGGCGTAGGTAAGCAGATAAAAGACCTGGATGTAAATGAGGATTCTTTTAAAGGTATAGAGGCCATGATCAATTCTATGACGCTGGAAGAGCGCCGCAACCCCGATCTGATTAACCCCGCCAGGAAAAACCGTATTGCCAAGGGCAGTGGCAAGGATATAGCTGAGTTGAATGCTTTTTTAAAGCAATTCGACCAGATGAAGAGCATGATGAAGATGATGAATAAAATGCCTATGGGCAGGATGCCAGGCCTTGCAAAGCGTTAGATCAGCATTATAATAGCATATTAATTAAACCCCTGGAATATTCCGGGGGTTTTTTTTACGTTTAACATGGAGGAATGATAGAGGCAACCTTTTTTAAAAATTAATCGTTTTAAAATATAACTTTAAATATTTAAAACTGCATACATTGCCGCTAAGGCCCGATTTGCTACATATTATCCAGGGATGCTTGAAAGCAAACAGGGATAGTCAGAAACAATTCTATGAATTGTTTTATGGTTATTCCCTGGCCATCTGTATGCGCTATTGCACCAATCAAGATGATGCAATTGGAATTGTAAACGATGGGTTTGTAAAAGTTTTTAAAGCCCTTCATAGTTTTAACCCACAACATGCCAATATAACAGCTTCGCTAAAAGGTTGGATGAAGCGAATAATGATTAACACAGCTATTGATTTTTTAAGGAAGAACCAACAACGCTTCCTGGTTGCTGAAATTTCAGATATACATTTTGATTTATCCGATGAAGTAGAAACGTCGGTCGATATGATGTCTTATAAAGAAATACTAGGCATTATTCAGCAATTATCCCCGGTTTATCGTACTGTTTTCAACCTTCATGTGTTAGATGGGTATAAGCATGAAGAGATAGCCCGGCAACTCAGGATTTCAGTAGGCGCTTCTAAATCAAATCTTTCCAAAGCCAGGATAAATATTATAAAAATGCTCCAGGAAGCAGGTTTAAATTATTATGAAAAAAAGGCCATTTAGCGATATTGAAAATATAATGGCAGAAAAATTAAATGCCACCGAGCCAGCTTTTGATGAAGCATCCTGGCTTAAAATGGAAGCGCTCCTTGATAAAGAGGATAGTAAGCCCAGGCCATTAATATTCTGGTGGCTCCCCATTTTGCTTGGAATATTAATAATAGGAGGATATTTTTTATGGCCTGAAAAAAAGGAACAAGGTAATGCAGGGGTTGAAAATTTAAACAGTAAAATATCAAAACCAGCAGATAAAAAGAATAGATCAGGTGAAGTAAAAAATGAGCAGGCAGCAGCACCAACCAATGGCACAAATAAAGTTGCGGATGATAAAAATGTGGTAGTGAACAAACCAGTAAAATCACAAAAGAAACTCGCCAATAATAAGCTGCCCGGCAATAATGCAGTTTACACAACCAACGGGTTGAATGCAGCCCTACTTAAAAATGCAGCTTTACAAACTGGTCAAAAATCATTAGCTGTTACCGAAGATATTTCCAACCTGCCAGCAGAAGATAATTTCCTGCCTGATAATGATTCCCAAAGATTAAAAGCTCCCGATGAAAAAGCGGAATCTAAGGAAGACATACCAACTGTAGCAGGCGATATTTCAAATGGAAATAGCAAAGCAGATACTGCTCAATCCGCCCATGAAAATAAACCAGTAGATAGCATAGTAGTGGTAAAACCAGTAACTGAAAAAATGATTGCAAAACCCAAAGGGCCATTGTCAAAAATATTTTTTCTGGCAATAGGGGGCTCAGAGTCTAATGGCACGAAGTTATTTTCGGGTGGCAGTAATTCTGTAAAAGCGGGTATCGGTTTGGGTTACCAGCTCTCTGATCGCTTAAGTATTCAAACAGGTTTTTATACTAGCGCAAAAAAGTATACCGCAGGGCCTGGTGACTATAAAGCAAAACCAGGCTCCTATTGGAGTCAGGTAAATTTAACAAGCATACAGGCCGATTGCAGGGTGTTTGAAATTCCGGTGATACTTACTTACGAATCATTTGCCGGAAAAAAATGGAACTGGTTTGCAAGTGCAGGGTTGTCTAGCTACATTATGAAAAACGAAGCCTATCACTACTGGTATTATCGTTCCGGCACGCCCTATGAGGCTGATGCAGTTTACAGGGGCAATAAACATTTGCTTTCAGTACTCAGATTTTCCGCCGGCCCATCTTTTAAAGTCAATAACAAACTGTCATTTATTGCAGCGCCCGGTTTAATGGTTCCGCTAAAAGGTGTTGGGGAAGGTAGTATGAAATTGTATTCAACTGAATTTGTTGTTGGGCTTAAGTACAAGCCTTGGCATAACAAATAACGAGGCAACCTTTTTAAATGGATGTTCGTTTTAGTACAAACCATTTAAAATGAAAAAGAATAATTTAAATTTGTTCTTACTCTCTTCTGCTGTTTTTTTATTTGCCACGGTTAGTTCTTGCAGCAAAAGTGCCCCCGCACCCAATCCTCCTGCAGATGCATGTGCCGGAAAGAATATTATACTAACAGTAGCTGCCCAATCTTCAACCGGTTGCTCCAATGACGGAGGTGTAACGGTATCCGCTTCTGGCAGCACCGGTTTTACATACAAGCTAAACAGTACAGGAACTTACCAGGCATCCGGAAATTTTACAAACCTCAGCACCGGCACTTATACCGTGTTTGCAAAAGATGCCGCAGGTTGCGAAAAATTTGAAAGCGTAATTTTAAATGGTACTACCACAGGTCCCTTGTTTACACAGGTGCGAAATTTAATCACAGCTCGCTGCCAGAGTTGCCACAACAACTCCGTACAAAACGGAGGAATGAACTTTCAGATTGATTGCAATATCGTAGCCAATAAAACACGAATTAAAGTTAGAGCGGTAGATCAGGGCACTATGCCTACTACGGGTCCGCTCCCCCAATCAGAAAAAGACATCATAACGAATTGGATTAATGCCGGCGGTCGGTTAACAGACTAAACCCCGGTTATGTTATCAAAAAAAAGTTTTTTTGTAATAGCTGTTTTTTTCATTTTGATAATGGTAGTCGTGTACGCTTACAATGAATATCATCGTGAACCTTTGAATGTTGAAGACGTAAAAAGCGATTTGAGTGTAACAGCAACTGAAATGACCCAGGCTTTTGAAAACGACGAAACTTCTGCAAATGAACATTTCCTGGGTAAAATAATTGATGTAAAAGGAACTGTAATTGAGGTAAAAAACCAGGGAGATACTTTGGTTAATATATTCCTGGGCGCAGCAAATAAACCTGGTAAAGTAAGTTGCCTCATTGATGAAACCCATACTAAAGAGGCACTAAAAATTTCGCCAGGGAGCGTACATACAATTAGAGGTGTTTGCACAGGCTATCTCATGGATGTTGAATTGAATCGTTGTGTAGTGATCCAATAAAATCAGACTCAATATGAAAGTTTTTATAGTACTATTTTTTTTGCTGGCAAGTTTTTTTGACGGACGCTGTCAGCAAAAAAAATTATTTACTAAAAATGGTATTGTTACCTTTTATTCAAAGGCACCGATAGAGAATATTGAAGCACATAACAACAAGTTGCTAAGTGTGTGGGATATGGCAACAGGCAAGGTCGAATTTTCTGTACTGATGAAAGGATTTGAATTTGAAAAAGCGCTTATGCAGGAACATTTTAATGAGAATTACATGGAGAGCGATAAATTTCCGAAAGCAATATTCAAAGGAATAATTAGAGAACCCGTCAACAGCTTTCTGGTTAAAGACGGCACTTTTAATGTTACCGTTTCAGGAACCCTAACCCTTCACGGTGTTACCAAAGAAGTTAACGTACCCGCAACTATATCAATAAAGAATAATGAAATTAGCGCTGCATCTACCTTTTCTGTTAAACTGGCAGACTATAATATTAAAGTTCCACGCATCGTAAAAAATAATATCAGTAACATTATTTTAATCAAAGTAATAATCCCGTCATACCAGCCCCTTGGTAGCTAAAGTTTAAATCAATCCATCAGCATGAAAAAGTTACTATCAACATTACTGGTTCTTTCATTTTATGTACATGCATTTGCACAGGAAGAACTCCTGGCTCAAATAGAGGATCCTGTGCAAAGAAATGAAAAAGTAACAGGAGCGTTTAAATCAACACGGGTTATAAATGCGCATTCTATAGAAATGCTTGCAAAACATAATCTCGATTTCAGGGTCATGCACCGGTTTGGCTTTGTTAGCGATGGCATAAAACAGTTGTTTGGCCTGGATGTAGCATCATTTCGCATGAGTTTTGATTACGGAATCACCGATGATTTTACGGTAGGTATTGGCCGCAGTACATTTAGAAAAGAATTGGATCTGTTTGCAAAAGCCCGGCTCTTACACCAAACCCGGGGTACACGAAATATCCCCATTTCCCTCGTGATTGTGGGGGGCACTACGCTTTGGACCGAAGAATCTTTTGCAGCCGTTAAACCTTCAGTTTCCGACCGCATGGCCTATTATGTGCAATTATTAGCTGGCAGAAAGTTTAGCGACAAATTTTCATTTCAGCTAAGCCCAATACTTGTTCATAGTAATATGCCGGTTAATCCAACAGAAGACCAAACGATAGTTGCTCTCGGCGGCGGCGGCCGGTTTAAAGTAAGCAAAAGAATTGCTATCACCTTCGATTATCATCACGCTTTCGGCACTTTGGATGAAATTCATACAGATCCCATTTCGGCTGGTATTGATATAGAAACTGGTGGCCACGTTTTTCAACTGCAGTTTTCAAATGCTACCGGCATGAATGAGAGGGCCTATATTACCCAAACCACCGGGCAATTTTTTAGAGGCGACATCCGCTTTGGCTTTAATTTATCCCGCATGTTTCATCTTGGCAGCAAATAATAATCTTTCGGGTTCACTACCGGCAGATTAATATAAAGACAAAAAAGAGGCCTACGATTGGTAAAAATTAGGCCATCCCACTTATTTTTAATTGTTTTCAAATATATCATGCAGCCATTTGTTTTATCACTTAAGTGTTCTTATCTTCGTCCTCCTTTTTTAAGGAGATTAGAAACCCTATTTATTCACAACCAAGAAAATTTCTATTTTTTATGGCTGTTAAAATGAGATTGCAACGACATGGCTCAAAGAAGAGACCATTTTATTTCATCGTTATTGCGGATGCCCGCAGTCCCCGTGATGGAAAATTTATTCAAAAACTAGGTTCTTACAACCCTTTAACGGTTCCTGCCACTATACAGGTAGATCGCCAGAAAGCGTTGGATTGGCTGCAGAAAGGTGCTCAACCCACCGATACTGTACGTCGTATCCTTTCTTTCAAAGGAGTATTGTTCCTAAAGCACTTGTTGCGTGGAGTAAGCCTTGGCTTATTTGACGAAGCAACTGCTATGGAGAAATTTACCAAATGGAGTACTGAACACGACTCTAACATGGCTCGCCGTCAAGGTGCGCACAAGAAGGCTCGTACGGAAAAACGCAATGTACCGGTGGTAAGAAAAGTTGCAGAAAAAGTTGAAGAAGCTCCGGCTGCAGAAGCACCCGTTGTAGATGCACCAGTTGCAGAAGCACCGGCTACAGAAGCACCAGTATCTTCAGAAGAAACTAAGACAGAAGAATAAACTACCTCTGCCTGAACATTCTTTAAGTCCTGCTTTTATTAAGTGGGACTTTTTTTTTGATCACGGATTGAACGCATCTCGCAGATTACACGGACGCCTTCGGCAATAAATATTTTTTGTCCAGGCTGCAGAATAGGGATCATCATTCTTGCATCGCCCTCTTGTACGGCATACCTTTGCTGAACAGCCGGCGCTACAATATGCCATCAACTATTATTAATACAACTATGGGTTTTTACAATGAGTAAATATTTTAAAATAGGAAAATTTGCAGCCAGTCATGGCCTAAGTGGAGAATTAATTCTGGCGCATAGCCTGGGCACCAAAACCACCCTGCCTGGCTTAGAGGCCGTGTTTATAGAAGAAGCTGCCGAAAGTTTTATGCCCTATTTTATAGAAAATACCACCGCAAAAAACGACAAGGAAGTGTATGTAAAACTAGAGGGAATTGATAACAAAGAAGTAGCACGTAAACTCACCCCCAAAGAAGTATGGCTGGCAGCAGCCGATTTTGAAAAATTTGCCGCCAAGGCTGCGCCCATTTCTATGCTGGGTTACGACCTTGTTGATGGCGATACCAACCTCGGTGAGATCATAGAAGTAATTGAACAACCTCATCAGTTGTTATGTGCTATCCTGTATAAAGGCAACGAAGCACTCATACCTGTGCATGATGATAACCTGGTAAAGATGGATACGAAAAATAGGAAATTGTATGTGGAAGTGCCGGAGGGACTACTAGATATTTATGGCTAATTCGTTATTTCGTTTGCTCGTTGGCTCGTTGGCTCGTTTCTCGTTTTTCGTTTCTCGTTATTTCGTTTCTCGTTATTTCGTTTCTCGTTGGCTCGTTATCTCGTTATTTCGTTTCTCGTTGGCTCGTTGGCTCGTTTCTCGTTTCTGGTTTCTCGTTGGTTCGTTTTTCGTTGGTTCGTTCACGTTTTTCGTCAGGCTTTACCGGTTTCATGCTCTCTAAATCTCTCTATCTTTGTTTGGTGGACCTGAACGTTTACATTGGCATTTTTAATTTAGCATTTATAATTTAACATTTAAAATTTCGTAAAGCATTGCAACGCTACATTGCACATTTCGACCTCGATTCTTTTTTTGTATCGGTAGAGGTATTAAATGATCCTTCGCTGAAGGGCAAGCCTGTTATTGTGGGTGGCAAAGAGCGTGGGGTAGTAGCAGCCTGCAGTTACGAAGCCAGGAAGTTTGGTATTCATTCGGCCATGCCGTCTAAAAAAGCGCAGCAGTTATGTCCCGAGGCCATTTTTGTAAAAGGGCAATACAGCGAATACAGCCGGTATTCCCGCTGGGTTACACAAATTATTGCAGATAAAGCCCCGCTTTTTGAAAAAGCCTCTGTTGATGAATTTTACCTGGACCTTACCGGCATGGATAAATTTTTTAAACCCCTGCAATGGACAATCGACCTGCGGGAGCAGATTATCAGGGAAACCGGTTTGCCAATTTCCTTCGGACTGGCCTCCAGTAAAATGGTAGCCAAAATTGCCACCAACCAGGCCAAACCCAACGGCTACCTGCAAATTCCCGCCGGCAAGGAAAAAGAATTTTTATCATCATTGGCAGCAAAAGAAATTCCTGGAGTGGGGGAACAAACGCAGGCCATTCTGCAATCAATGGGCATAGTCAGCATCAACGATATTTTTAAGGCCGGTGCCGATGCGCTGGAAGAGCGCCTCGGCAAATCCGGTCCCGATCTCTGGCTAAAAAGCCAGGGCATCCACAACAGCCCGGTGAGCGCTTACCACGAGGCCAAGTCCATATCATCTGAAAATACTTTCAACGAAAACAAAACAGACCAGGTGTTCCTGCATGCAGAACTGGTGCGGCTTACCGAAAAGATATGTTTTGAATTAAGAGACGATGGCAAAGTAGCCGGTTGCGTAGCCGTCAAAATCCGCTATCCCGATTTTGAGACCCATAGCCGCCAAACTACCATCGCCTACACCAGCGCCGATGATGAAATTATCCCGGTGGTAAAAGAATTATTCCAGAAATTATACAAGCGGGGCATTCCTGTACGCCTGCTCGGCGTGCGCCTGAGCGAACTTACCAACGACGCCGTACAAACCAACCTCTTTGCCGACACCCAACGCAAAGCCGGTTTGTATAAAGCCATTGACAATGTAAAAAACCGGTTCGGAAAAATTATTGTAAAGCGGGCTTCTTCTAATTAAATCAGGCGTAAGGACTTTAAAGTTTTCACATCACTTAACATTCCCATCACCGTGCCCTTCGTGTGCCTTTGCGCCTTTGTGCCTTAGTGGTTCAAAAGAATTAACGAAAATATTTCAAGCCAAGCAAACACTTCCAGGTCTCGCCACCCCAAATCCCTCGCTGCAGACGCTGAAAGGTTTTTCCCGACTCCTTCATTCTCCCGATGGCTATCGGATTAAAATTCAAAATTCAAAATTCAAAATTCAAAAAATTCCCCTCACCCCTCGTCCATCAAATCGTACACCGTTCTTTTTTCAAAAATTTTCAGGGAAGCATCCCGGGCCATGATCATCACCCTGTTCAGTCCGCAAATAGTTTCATCTTCACAGTCCTTGCATTTTTCGTAAAAGTTCAGGCTCACGCAGGGCAGGGGAGCAATAGGGCCTTCAATTATGCGGAAGATAGCCGCCAGGGTAATTTTTTTCGGATGCGCCGCTAGCATATAACCACCACCCTTTCCCTTCTTGCTAATAAGAAAATTATTATTCTTCAGTTGCAGTAAAATACTCTCCAGAAATTTTATGGGGATATTTTTCTCTTCGGCTATTTCAGCTATCAGAATGGGGCCCTTTCCATAATTGGCAGCAAGGTATCCCAATGCTTTAAGGCCGTACTTGGTTTTTTTTGAAATCATCGGGGCTAAAAATACGGATTATACTATTAGTTCGCACAAGTTTGAGAAGCGTCCCTGATAAAATATCCACAGCCTGAAAGCTTGCTAAGCAACTGTTATTACTGCATTCTGTTAGATTTCCCACCATACTGAAAGCCAATCACCAAAAAATAATTTTTATTTTTTAAGTATTTGTGGTTAGGTTTGTCTATATAACTGGTAGACTACTATTTTATGCAACAGCGTTTTCGTCTATATTTTTACACTTGTATGCAACACAATATGTGTTGCTGTTGATGCATAAATACTACACAGTGTCACTTCTTTTCGATTCTTTCCCATACTGATTAAAAAATTTAAACATGCCGCAACCGGATCAACATATACCTGAACAGTTAATCTACCAAATTGGTAGACTAAATGAATTGGAGTCTTTGCAATACCTTATGGCAGCTTATCCCGGCCAGGTAACTTTCAGCAGCAGCTTCAGCCAGGAAGACCAGACCATCACCCACATGATCGTGAGCAATGAGCTGCCCGTAAGCATATTTACATTGGATACCGGGCGCCTGTTTGCTGAGACTTATAGTGTATGGCAACGCACAAGAGAGCAATACGCCGCCAACATAACTGCCTATTACCCGCAGCAAGCGGCCCTGCAGGAGTTTGTAGCAGCTAATGGTCCCAATTCATTTTATGAGTCGGTGGCAAACCGAAAAAGCTGTTGTTACATAAGAAAGGTAGAGCCTTTGCAGCGGGCACTTGCCGGAAACAAAGTTTGGGTAACTGGTTTAAGAGCGGAGCATTCTGCCAACAGGCAGGGCCTGCAGGCGCTTGAATGGGATGCCGGTAACCAGGTCATCAAATACCATCCATTACTGAATTGGTCTACGGAACAGGTGCAGCAATACATTCAAAACAATAATGTGCCGTATAATTCCCTACACGACAAAGGCTTCGTAAGCATTGGTTGTGCACCCTGTACCAGGGCCATCAGGCCGGGAGAAGATTTCCGTGCCGGCAGGTGGTGGTGGGAAGATGCCGATAAGAAAGAATGCGGCCTGCACATTTCAACAAATGAATCAACAATATCCTTATCAAAATAAAAACGATGCAACCATATCAATTAGACTATTTAGAGCAACTGGAATCGGAGTCCATCCATATACTGCGGGAAGTGGCCGGCCAGTTTGAAAAACCGGTGTTATTATTTAGTGGCGGCAAGGATTCTATTGTGCTGGTACACCTGGCACTTAAAGCATTCAGGCCTGGTAAATTTCCTTTTCCGCTGTTGCATATTGATACCGGCCACAATTTTACCGAGGCCCTTAATTTCAGGGATAACCTGGTGACTTCCCTTGGAGAAAAACTTATCGTAAGAAAAGTAGAAGATACTATTCGCCAAAAGCAATTGACCGAATCAAAGGGAAAGTTTGCCAGCCGCAATGCCCTGCAGACCTATACTTTGCTGGATGCCATAGAGGAATTTGGTTTTGATGCCTGCATCGGCGGTGCCCGAAGGGATGAAGAAAAAGCCCGTGCTAAAGAAAGAATATTTTCTGTAAGGGATGAGTTCGGTCAATGGGATCCGAAATTGCAGCGTCCTGAATTATGGAATACCTACAACGGCCGGATTCACAAAGGTGAAAATGTTCGGGTATTCCCAATCAGCAACTGGACGGAACTGGACATCTGGAATTATATCCGCCGGGAGCAAATTGAACTTCCCTCTATCTACTTTGCCCACGACAGGGAAGTGCTGGAGCATGAAGGTCAGTTGGTGGCCATGAGCGATTTCGTTCGCCTGGAAGCAAACGACAAAGTAATTGTAAAACGGGTAAGGTATCGCACCGTAGGTGATATGGGTTGTACTGCCGCGGTAGAATCTACTGCCAGCACTTTAGATGAAGTGATTCATGAAATTATTACCACCAAAAAAAGCGAACGTGGCGAAACAAGGATTGATGATAGAGTAAGTGAAGCAGCCATGGAAGACAGGAAGAAGAGTGGGTATTTTTAAGAACCAAGCCCCCTAACCCCCTGAAGGGGGAATAGGAAGCATTAAAAGAGAAGAGCAACTTGTATAAACAGCAACAATTATTTTAAAACTTTCAATCTAAGTTCCCCCTTCAGGGGGACAGGGGGTTTCTTATGGACATCTTAAGATTTATAACAGCAGGAAGTGTAGACGATGGTAAGAGCACATTGATCGGGCGATTATTGTATGACAGTAAATCAATACTGGCAGATCAACTGGAGGCGATTGAAAAGCAAACACGCAATAAGGCGGATGGCAGTATTGATCTTGCATTACTCACAGACGGTCTCCGTGCAGAGCGGGAGCAAGGCATCACCATTGATGTGGCGTACAAGTATTTTTCTACGCCTAAAAGAAAGTTCATTATTGCCGATGCGCCTGGGCATATTCAGTACACCCGCAATATGATTACGGGTGCTTCCAACAGTGAGCTGGCCATCATTTTAATTGATGCAAGGAATGGTGTGGTAGAGCAAACCCGTCGGCATTCTATCATTGCTTCACTGCTCAATATTCCTCATATAGTTGTAGCAGTAAATAAGATGGACCTGGTAAATTATTCGCAGGATGTTTACAATAATATTTTAATTGATTATGCTAAAGTGTCGTCATCACTTGGTTTGAAGGATGTTACCTACATCCCCATTAGTGCAATGCACGGCGATAATATTGTGGATGAAAGTTTCAAAATGCCCTGGTATTCCGGCGAATGTCTGCTGTCGTTATTAGAAAATGTTCCGGTGGCAAAAGACATTAATCTTGAAGATGCAAGATTTGCTGTGCAATATGTTATCAGGCCGCAGGCAGATGACCTGCATGACTATCGTGGATATGCAGGCAAGATCAGCAGCGGCATTTATAAAAAAGGTGATGAAGTTACTGTACTGCCTTCCGGCCTTGCTTCAAAGGTTAAGGCAATAGAAATTGAAAACAAAGAGGTAGAAGAAGCATTCGCTCCGCAAAGCATTGTATTACACCTGGAAGATAATATTGACGTAAGTCGTGGGGATGTGATAGTAAAATCAGACAATCAACCGGAAACCGGCAACGAAATAAAAGTGCTGCTGTGCTGGATGGATCAAAAGCCATTGGTGCCGGGAAATAAATATTTATTCCAGGTAAATTCAAAACAGGTGCGTTGTGTAGTGAAAGAAATGGAGTTTAAGCTTGATGTGAATACGCTGGAAAAAGAATTACATCCGCATAGTATTTTATTGAATGATGTTGCTATGGTGAACATAAAAACAGCATCGCCTGTTATTTTTGATAGCTATAAAAAAGTGAGATCAGGCGGTGTTGGAATATTGATTGATGAAACCAGTAACGTAACTGTTGGAGCATGTATGATTCAATAGGCATGGATGGATAAAAGAACACGTCTATTTTTTTTAACTTATAATCTACCGAAATGGTAGACTACTATGGAAGAACAAAGCATAATAGGAAAATTGATATTGGCCGGAGCAGGGCCGGGCGACCCCGACCTCGTAACGCTGAAGGCGGTGAAATGGCTGCGCCTTGCAGATGTAGTAATGGTTGACAGGCTGGTGAGTGAAGAAATATTATCTGAACACGTGAACAGCCATGCACAAATTATTTATGTGGGTAAGCAATGCCGCAGGGGAATATCTACACCCCAGCAGCAGATCAATAAACTGATTGTAGAATATGCCCGGCAGGGTAAACTGATTGTAAGATTAAAAGGTGGTGATGTAAGCATTTTCTCAAATATCCTTGATGAGTTGCAGACTGCTGTAGAGCACAATATTCCTTACGAGATTGTGCCCGGCATCACAGCAGCGCTAGGAGCCGCAGCATATGGAGGAATACCGTTAACAGCAAGAGATCATGCAACATCGGTTCGCTTTTTAACCTG
>JBBSKH010000025.1:0-36944 GCA_038256495.1 Chitinophagales bacterium | reverse complement strand
ATATGCTTGGATAATTTTACCCATCTATTTTCTGTAGTAAGAGCTTGTGCAAAGGGAGTCTCAATTCCGCTATGTGTCAGTTGATTTGGACTAACATATTGTGGCGTTGCTGCACCCTTTTTGGTGGTTTTCTTAAAAATGCTTTGCACTTATATATTATTTTTGTGTCCTAAATATAAGCCATTACTCGATTTGGCAGTTTTTGAGCAGACTCTAAATATTAATAATCTGGCCGCTACAAAAATAACCATTCACTTAAAATCCAGGTAGCAACCGGACCAGAAACTGGTTTTCTCTCTAAAAAAACAAGTTGATAAAATGAGTACCAATTACATATGGGCAAAAAAAAGGGGCCTCGATAGAAATCAAGGCCCGTATTAATCCAATATCCTATGAAAAACCAATGTATTAACGGCACCTGTTGTTTATTTATTGCACCAGGTTGTAAAACAAAACAATTAATTGACACCCCAGGGGGCTTGAAATCAATAACGACAGCACCTGCGCTGAACCAGGAATTCCAATTATTTTTTGCAGTATTCCTATAAACCGAATAGTCCCTTGTTTAATACCTGCAATGTTTGCTCTTTGTAGTTCCTTGGTATGAGCAACGATATATTGTGGCGGCTGCCTCCATAACTTACCATCCTAACGGGAATATCTTTCACGGCTTCAAAAAGCCGGTGCATGATCTCCTTGGTCTCGGCAATTTCGTTGCCCACAATAGAAACAATCGTTTGATTGGTATCTATTGCCACACTTCCGTAGGCTTCCAGTTCCCGGGTAATTTCTTTAATAAATATGTCGTTATCAATAGTAACCGATACTGCTACCTCAGAAGTAGTGATCATATCTATAGAGGTACGGTACTTTTCAAACACTTCAAATACTTTTCGCAAAAAGCCATGTGCCAGCAGCATCCTGCTGCTTTTAATTTTTATGGCTGTAATGCCATCTTTGGCTGCTACAGCTTTTACTCCAATGCTGCCAGCCTCTTCAGAAATAAGGGTACCCTTTGCAGTTGGCTCCATAGTATTTAAAAGGCGAACAGGTACATTATAAAACTGTGCGGGCCATATGCTGGCCGGGTGCAGGATCTTTGCGCCGAAATAGGCCAGCTCGGCAGCTTCGTCAAAACTCAACTGCTCTATAGGCCGGGTTTGCGGTACCACCCTTGGGTCGTTGTTGTGCATGCCATCAATATCTGTCCATATTTCGCAAACGCTGGCATTGATAGCTGCAGCTATCAGAGATGCTGTATAATCGCTGCCACCCCGCTTAAGGTTATCTACTTCGCCTCTTGCGTTACGGGTAATATAACCCTGGGTTACAAATACCTTTACTTCTTTATGTTTTTGAAGTATCTGCGCCAGTTTTACTTTAATGGTACCCACCTGTGGCTCATCCTGGGTATCCAGGCTCATAAAATCAAGTGCAGGCAAAAGCCGGTGCTCAATACCCTGCTCTTCCAGGTGCAGGCAAAATAATTTTGTGCTTAACAATTCCCCCTGGGCCAGTATGTCTTTATTTAGTGCCTCACTAAAAGATATTTTAAGAATGATATTCAGGAATTCAAAATGTTCCGCCAGCACTTTGCGGGCTTTCTCCAGTATTTCCTCCTTGCTCAGCAATTCGTTAACAAAGTTCTGGTAGGTTTCTTCCAGTTGGTTGATTTGCTCCGTAGCATCAGATCGGTTGTTTTCAGCCATTAAAAGGCTGATCTCTACCAGTGCGTTGGTAGTGCCGCTTAATGCCGAAAGTACCACGATAACCGGCTCTTCGTTAGCAGTAACAAGTGCTGCCACCTGCTTCATTCTTTGTGGCTTGCCCACGCTGGTGCCGCCAAATTTCATAACTTTCATAACCTACTTTATTTTTTTGGATGATAAGATTTACCGCTGTTGAAGAGTGCGACACCACTACTGCCGAACAGGATTGCTACTGTCGGCTACAAAAATAAACAATGCAGGTAATAAAACAGGCGGAGGCCTATAAGCTCAGGGAAAATTTTTCGCCCAACTGCCTTAAATCTCCTACTACGGGCTGTATTAGCGGTATGCCATTGGCCCTGTATTCCGCTTCTATGGCGGCTTCCGGTTCGCCTGGAATTAACACGGACTCGATACCCTCTATCGTTTTAGCAGCCTTAAACCGGGTGATCCAGTTGTCCATATCTTTCTTAAAATCGGCCGCAGGCCGGAAGGCATCTATACGCATGGCACCAAAAAAATGACCAATGCCCTTACCAGGCATATTCTCCGGCATCGGAATATAAGCGGGAAAAGGAGGCACCCAGGGACCATAGTTGGCACCGCTGAGTATGGCAGAAAAAATATCTACAATGCTGCCAAGCATATAACCTTTGTGGCTGCCATGTTCCCTGTCGCCACCTAATGGCAACAGTGCACCACCTGATTTTACCTCCGAAGCGTTTGTGCTGGGTTTGCCTTCGCTGGTTTGTACCCAGCCCAGTGGTGCAGGTTCGTTTTTCCGTTGCAGCACTTCCAGTTTACCGTTAGCAGCTGTGGTGGTGGCAAAATCTGCCACAAACGGCGCCCTGCTACCGGCGGGTATGGCCACCGCAATGGGATTGGTACCCAACATTTTTTCCTTGCTGAAAGTGGGTGCCACCAATGCTGATGCATTAGTCATGGCGATTCCTATCATATTGTGTGGCAGGGCCATCATGGCGTGGTAACCAGCAATGCCAAAATGATTGCTGTTTTGTACACTTACCCAGCCGGTGCCCACGTTTGCAGCTTTATCTATGGCCACCTGCATGGCTGCGGGTGCCACTACAAGGCCAAGCCCCCTGTCTCCATCAACTACTGCAGTTGAGGGCGTTTCGTGTATAATCTTAATGACAGGCCTTGCATTTACCCGCTGTGCTTCCCAGAGCCTGACGTAGCCGCTGAGGCGGGCCACGCCATGGCTGTCAACTCCCCGCAAATCGGCACTTAACAATACATTGGTAGCAGTAACAGCTTCGGTTTCATTACAACCTATTTTAGAAAATACTGCCTTGGAAAAGGCATATAACTGCTCGTAAGTAAATGTAGTATACATGCCGGCGAAGATAAATAAGAATGCTTGATGTGGAACAAGCGTGTATAGCTAACGGCATTTCCTTAAATTTGCAGCCGACTGATTAAAGGGGGCGGACCACCGTTACCAACCAAACACGCATTAAAAAAATAAAATGGGAAGGATATTTGAAGTTAGAAAAAGCGCCATGTTTGCCCGCTGGGATAAAATGGCAAAAAACTTTACCCGTATCGGCAAGGAGATAGCAATTGCTGTTAAAGCTGCCGGCCCAGAGCCTGATAATAACCCTGCATTAAGAAGGTGTTACCTGAATGCCAAAGCCTGCAACATGCCCAAGGATCGGGTGGAAGCCGCCATAAAAAGGGCGATGGGTAAAGATACCAGCAGTTATGAAGAGATCATGTACGAAGGGTATGCACCTCACGGTGTAGCTGTGTTGGTAGAAACTGCCACCGATAATTCTACCCGTACGGTGGCAAATGTGCGCATGCATTTTACCAAGAACGGCGGATCATTGGGCACCAGCGGCAGTGTTGCATTTGGCTTTAAGCATATGAGTGAATTCAGGATAAAAAATGAAGGCCGCGACATTGATGAACTGGAACTGGAGCTGATTGATTTTGGCCTGGAAGAAATAGGTGAAAATGAAGAAGGCGATATTATCATACGCACCCCCTTTACCGAGTATGGCAATATGAGCAAGGCACTGGATGAGAAAAAAGTAGAGATCGTTAGCGCAGAACTGACCTGGGTACCTTCCACCACAGTGGAAATGGATGAGGAACAATCGAACGAAGTGTTGAAAATGATAGATCACCTGGAGCAGGATGACGACGTACAGAAAGTGTATCATAATCTTGCCTGATAAAGTAGGGAAGAAATTCCGCTGTTGATACAATGAAGTGTTGCACATAAGCTACTTAACCAACCCGAGTACTTCAGACTTATGTTACCATAATTAAAAGGGTATCAAAAAAATACTAAGGTATGCGCTTTCAATTGGCTACTGCTTTATTTAGAGAGTCTTCCTGGCTGGTTGAAGCAGGTATAGATTCATTTGAAGCATATTCCTGTTTTACGAAGTACATATCAATATCGCCTACATTTTTTGCATATATCTTTCCACGGTGAATGCACTCAAATTCATTCTTGACGATCTCGTATGTAGATGAAGATATGTTTACGTATCCCGGTTCCCCGTTACTTTCCATACGGCTTGCTATGTTTACTGTACTTCCCCAAATATCATAAGCATATTTTCTCTTCCCCACAACACCTGCCACTACCGGTCCTACATGCACGCCAATACGCAGATCCCAGGCCTCTCTGCCTGCCTGTAATCGCCTTTGATTATTACCAATAATGTATTGTTGTATTTCCAGGCTTGCTTTTACTATTTTATGCACACTGTTATCATCCGGGCTTGGCAGGCCCCCAGCACACATATAAGAATCCCCGATTGTTTTAATTTTTTCCAGGTTGTATTTTTCAATGATGGTATCAAATGCAATAAAACAGGCATTGAGCTCTGCCACCAGTTCCTGCGGAGAAATTTTATCTGCATGAACGGTAAAACTTTTAAAATCTGTAAACATTACCGGTACAGATTCATAATGCCGTGGTGTTGCTTCGCCCTTTACCCGTAGCTCTTTTGCAACTTCTGCCGGTAATATATTCAGCAGCAGGCTTTCAATTTGCGCTTTCTGCTGATCCAGTTTTTTATTGGTCTTTACTTTTACACGGTAGTTTCTAAAAATTAATAATGCAATCAAAAACACCAATAAAAGACCCGTGGCGAAGGCATTCTTTGCAAGCTTTTGCCTGTTAAGCAATAATTCATTTAAGGCAATATCTTTTGTGAGGAGATTAATTTCACCCTGCTTTTTTTGCATGTCAAAGTCAAATTGAAGTCCCCCTAATTTCTTATCCGTTTCAATATTATATAAGGTGTCTTTGATACTGGTAAATTTGGCCTGGTAAGCAAAAGCGTTCTTATAGTCTCCAAATTTCTGGTACGTTATTGCCATCTGTTCATACAAGTCTTTCAATTCATTGTTGGCATGTATTTCCAAGGCGAATGTTTCAGCTTGTTTGTAGTAATCAATGGCTTTTTCATAAGCTCCTTGTTTGGAAAACACATTACCCAGGCCACGCAGGGATTGAACTTTGGAGATTTTAACATTCAGCTTTTTAGCAAGTTCAAACGCCTTCCTGTTGTTTTCCAAAGCAAGTTCGTATTTGCCTTCCTTGAGGTATAAATCACCTATAGCATTATAGGCATTCAGGCTGCCTTCTGCATCTCCATATGCCCTTAATGCTTTATCAAAATAAATCTTTGCCCCCTTATAGTCATTCTTTTGGATATAAATAGATCCGATATTAACTGCAATGGCCCCCAATTCATTACTACGGCCCAATTGTTCACTGATGGGTAAGGCTTTAAGATAATATTCTAATGCTTTATCCTGGGTGGCACTCTTTTGACTATACACTCCACCAATATTATTTAATGTAGTGAGCGTTCTTAAACTATCCCCTGATAGTTCTGAATATTTTAAAGCACTCAAATAGTTTTCGAGGGCTTTTGCGTCATCACCCTGATCGTAATAGATTACCCCGATGTTGCTATAAATATTTGCCATACCCACATTGTCCTCTATTTCCTTAAAAATGTTTAAAGACTGGGTATAATAATCTAGCGCTTCCAGGTATTTACCCTGGTAATAATAGGTGATGGCAATATTTTTCAGCGCATAAGCTTTCCCTTCACTATACTCTATTGATGTAGCCAGCACCTGCGCTTTATTGGAAAGACTGATTGCCAGTGCCGGCGAGTCGGTAAAATAACCTTTACTTTCCTTTATTAAGCTATTAACCAATGCCGTGTCTTGAGCATAGGTTCTTTTGTGAGCCTCCGGTTGTGCATAACAGGTAACACCAACGTAAAGCAAGTAAAGGCATATTGTTATTTTCTTGTAATACATTTTTTGTGTTATCCTCCAGTATCATTTTTTATACTATTAACGAACAATATCAAAATTAATTTAGGCTATCATTGTTTAACCAGGCTTACCGTCTTCAGCCCATCAATGGTTTGCACTTTTACAAAATACACTCCTTTAGGTAAAGCTGAAATATCAATTTCTACCGCATTAGACGAAATCCTGCGAACTATTTTTACCGGGCTGTACCTTCCAAATACATCAGCAATGCGGATATCCCTTACACTTGTTAATTCCTTTGCAGTATAAATTGTAGCACGCATTGTTGCCGGGTTCGGAAAAACCCGCACTTCATCTTTGGCAGCAATGTCATCCGTAACTTCCTCTCCACCTGTTTTAATTCCTTCTGTAAAGGTACTGGTGGTTCCACTGCATTTGTTGGATGTGGAGCTTGCACTTGAGCTGGTGGACGTGGAATTGGTAGATTCATATGTAGTGATATACCATGTCATTGCATTGCCATCAAATGGAATATTAAAATAAGTATTTCCCGGAGGGAAAATAAACGGTTGAGCAGCATTGTTGAATGCGCCGGTTGCAAGAATCAGGTTATCTGGCCCTATTGGCACGTACAATGTTGTGCGGTTATCATTAATACAATAATAATGAGCAACAAATCGTAAGGTATTTGCAGGTGGATTTGGTATCTCTTCTACACAATCAAGGTATGCCCTTAATTTTTTAGCTTTTTTACCGTTTGGATTAACATAAAAATATCCGGTTACATAACTGATATTATAATTTACAGCATTAGCAAACGCATTCAGTTGCGGTGTGATGGTATAAACACCCGCATTACCTGAATAATTAGGGCTTAGCGTATATGTAACACCCGGATTAACATCGCCAGCTTTCAAAGTATTCAATTGAAAGTTGAAAGCTGGAACAGGGTCATTTTCATAGGCAAAGTTGTCTAGTGCTTTTACAATAAGTGGTGCTTTTGCAATAGTAAACTTATTTGCCGTTGCGGCTAAGGTTAGCGCATAATTAGTACCTGCACTCAGCGTGCCAAGGGTGAATGCATAAGTACCCGCATCATTGCCACTAACACGGCCAAGAGCACCGGAGAAGTTTGTTGCCACTAAGCCACCATTATTGGTAAATGTGAAAGCCGGATCTGCATCACCATATATTTTACTCTGTCCTGCATTAGGCGTAATGGTAATTGACTTTTTAGTTATAGTGAAAACGTTTGTTCCGCCAAGTTGTAATTGGTAATTAACCCCTGCGCTTAGTGTTCCAATAGTATATTGATAGGTACCTGGTGCCTCACCACTCACACGGCCCAATTGTCCGCTAAAATCAGCCGCCACCAATCCTGCATTGTTGGAATATGTAAACACAGGTTCACTTGCACCAAATTCTTTGCTTTGCGAAGTTGTTGGCGTCACCGTTACTACCGCAGGTAATACAGTTAGCGTTCCTGCAACAAAGTTTAGCTCAAGGTTGCCGTTTACTAACGAACCTGGAATTAGAAACTGTTGACCAACATCAAAACCAGTCACCAGGTTCAGGGACTTCAATGTAGCTAGTCCCTGCCCTATTTCTGATTCGCTAAGTACAACTGCTGTTTTACCCTGATTGTTTACGATAGGTATAGCCTGGCCGTTTACAATGGTTACTGCTTGTCCGTTTACAATAGTTACAGCCTGGCCATTTACGATGGTTACAGCTTGTCCGTTTACGATGGTTATTGCCTGGCCATTTACAATGGTAACAGCCTGGCCTTCCCGGTATGAATCTAAATCCACCATGCCTTTGGCACTAACCAACGATACTGAAGTGAGCATTGAAGTTTGAGCAGAGTTTACATCAAACTTAAGGATTGATTCCTGCGTGATATCTACCACCTGCGTGGTACTTGTTTGATATACACCGTTAACCAGTATTTTATTTTGCACAAGTCTGGAAGCTTGAATTGTAGGAACAGAAGCAAGGAAACTTAAACCATCCACATCTTCTTCATCCAGGTTATTTACAATGGTAACTGCCTGGCCATTTACAATAGTGATAGCCTGGCCATTTACAATGGGTATAGCCTGGCCATTTACAATGGTTACCGCCTGGCCGTTTACGATGGTTACTGCCTGGCCATTTACAATAGGTATAGCCTGGCCATTTACAATGGTTACTGCCTGTCCATTAACGAGGCCTAAAATATCATTGCCCGCCTGGTCTTTTGCAATTTGCGATGAATGTGCAAGCTGCAGGCTGTTTAATAATGCCAACGGATCCGGGATGCCGGTACCATCAAATGCATAGGTAAAGCTGGCATTAGGAATTTTAGCACCGTAATGAATTGTTGCATCCTGGGCAGTAACCGTAACACCCAATTTTTCTATAGCAATGGAACCCTGTACAAAACTATAATTATATATCTCCATCAGTCCCTGGTCTGTTGGATCCGAGGGGTTAAATACTCTTGAAGGGTTAATAATATAAGAACCTACATCACTTGATTGGGTAGCATTGCTGTTGATCTGTAGATTGGTAAGGCCGAGCTCTGCCGCAGTATACGTTGTATGTTGAATAGAATCTCCGTCAATCAAAATTGTTGCCGTCAACACGGGCATTTGCTGGGCATACTTCTTGGTTTTGTTATCTGCAATCACTTTTACCTGCTTCTTAATTGATGCAAAGAAACTCAGGGTATCACTAGAACCACCATCCAGGCCGCTGCTACTTATGGGTGCTGTATATACGCTTATACCAGGATTACCAATAAACGCCGGAATTAATGCGGTAGCAGTATTGGAGTTAACGTACGTAGTGGCAAGGGCCGAATCCCGGAAATATATGATAGAACTGTTACTTAGATTTAAACCGGTAACCGTTAGCGTAAACAGTTCTGTGCCCGGTGTAACATTAGAAGGTACATTTAGTTCAATGAGTGTAGGACGAGGTTGTGCAAAAGTACGCATGGAAGCATCAGCATTCACCAGGCCATAGCCCGAAGTAAAATCAAATCCTGGCGCATACATATCTGTAGCAGTGGCCTGCAGTATCGATCTAATCTCTGCAGGTGAAGTTGTAAGTTGACCTGAGAATTTTTTCTTGCCTTCCATAATCAAAGCAGCTATTGCAGCGGCATGTGGCGCCGCAGCGGAGGTGCCAAAGAAGTTAGAATAACCGTCTGGTGAACCTGAGGGGTAATCGGGCCCCATATTTACGGTGGTGTTTACACCATCTATACTTACAAGTTCAGGCTTATTCCGAACAGCGTTGCCAATAACTGTTCCGCCCAAAGAAGAAAATGATTCTGTTTGCAGCGGGCCGGCATATGGTGGAGCTTTATCATATCGCACTGCACCAACGGCGATGGCTCCCTGGGCATTTGCCTGCCCCACAATCGTTGAATTTCCCGTTGAGTATTCGTTGAATATTACGTCTCCCCTGAAGATGATGTATTTAAATCGGGCTGGATTACTACCGGGTGTATTGTTGGTGATTAGAACGTTTGTATTTATGGTTGTGTTAAGTGTAAATGGCAATATTTCTATAGGGTCTCCATTGGTATTATTCCGGTTAAATCCAAACAACGCTGTGCCATCTGTATTGGGTGTAAGGTAAATATCCAGATCGTTTTTGGTACCACCCTGGGTTGTTTGACCAAGCGAATAAAAATCATCTAACCATTGCAAAACAATAATATAATTTCCCGGAGACAATGTAATATTCTGAAACCGGTCACCACCGCCAAAGTTATGTGATGAAGCTGCTATGCTCAACGGTGAGGCCGTTGAAGCGTAAGCATTTTCGTAGGATTTGTTGGCAAAATTACCTGCCGCAGAAAAATAGGAAGTTCCCGTTGCCGCCACGTTATCTACCGCCTGGGCTACCACTCCATCTTTAAGGAATGGTTCTGTAATAAAAGTGATATCATCCACAATAACATTACAACCGGAGTCCCTTAGATCAGTAATGCCTTTTGCAAAATCTCCTGCACTAATTGTTCCTGTCCTAAAATACAATTCCGCTTTCGGTGCCACATCATGTACAATCTGCAACATAGCCCGTCCTTCGTCAGTACTAATAAATGGATATTCTTTTAAAACATGTACAGGTTTTAAATTACCTGATGGATTGCCGGGTCCGGGAAGGTCGCCATTGCTTACATCCTGAACTGCTGTATTGGTAATTGGATTAGTTGTGGCAGTAGTTATAGTGCTAAAACTGTTTGAAAGAACTCCCACTTTTACTCCTTCACCACCGAGAGCATAGCCTTGCCGTACAAGGTCAGAACGCATAGACACATCTCCTGCAGTAGTAACTATACCAGTTTTGCTGATAGCCATGTAATATGGTCGTACATAAACGATATAATTCGTGAGTGCATTGAGCGTAGGCAGTTTGCTTATCGGGAACAAACCGGTAATAATATAATTACTGCTACCATTACTCAAAATACGGGTAAGGCCATAGGCAGGCGAAGTGAGCAATGCCAGCGTATTGGCATACTGGTTCTCTAATGTAATTACATCTATATAAATACTATCATTTTGAATGGTAAAGAAAGGAGACGGAGGTGAAGTGCTTTTGTAATTATCGTAAATAGATTGAAGTTCGGAGCCAATCAGGCTTTTTACCTTTGCCGTAACCACAACAGTATCTGTGGCTTTACATGTTGGTGAAATAGAAGCGGTAACTACGTATGTACCGGCTGCTGTTACTGATATATTTGCCGTATTGATAATTGAGGAAATAACACCACCATTTAATGCCTGCCATTCATAACTAACACCGGCAGTTGAAGAGGTGGCTGCAAGCTGGGTTTCTGTTGCAAAGTTTAGCGGCTTATCATCGCCAGCATTAACGTTTGGCGGTACACAGTCTGAATACGGTGCAAAAACAACATTTACACCGCTTTGAATGTTTACACTAATACCGCTCCATAAAGCCCCGATAATATTAGAATTACCAGTTCCCGAACCTACATTGATAGACCCATTGGGGGCCCACACCGTTCCTAACCACTTGGTAGCTGCATTTGCTGATGAGCCATTGGCGATATTGAAACATACACCACCACCTATAGAGGAACCGTTACCATGCACTTCCGTAAAGATCTTGGCAGCACTTCCGCCGTTTATGATATTTACTTTTATCTTGGCAAGTTCCGCATCGTTATGAATGTATAACCGAAATGTGCCGGTATTGTTATTTTGAAAATTGAATACGAACTCATTAGTTCCTCCATTGTTGGTTATTTTGTCAAAAACATATATTCCAGGACCATTAAAAGTTAGCACTTTATTACCGCTGAGTTTTATCTCACCGTATCGCCCTGGTGGTATCGCATCTGAAGAAGTAATAATTCCAGCCTCTGGATCAGGGAATGGAAGCAATACAGGCATAACAGGCAGCACCGGCAATGTTGGATTTGCGATAATATTCCCACCACCGGGCACTGGTCCGGAATAAGTGGTTCCGGCCGGATGGGTAACCTTGCCTGAAACAGTACCACTGGTTACAACGATATTTCCATTTACATCAATGTTGCCATTAAGAATAGCATTTGAACCAACAGACAGTATGTTTCCTGAAACAGCTGCTGTATTGGCTGCAGTAATTTTCCCTGTAACTGTGTTCCCGTTTGAGAGCGTAATTGTACCCCCGGAATAAATATTTCCAGCAATATTCGAATTGCCTGTTGTTGTTACTAAACGATAGCTTCCAATTGATCCCCCGGTCACATTCGTTGATGAACTTAGGGTCACATTTCCATTAGAAACACTAGATTTACCTCCAAAAAGCACATAATCCTGCATAGTGGTTTGCTGGGCTTTTGTAGAACTAATAAAAATTAAAAGGAACAAAATAAGCATTCTCCACTGTACAGTTACGAATCCTCCGAACTTTCTCATACGGGTTATATTTGACGTTAAAAAAAAATTACAACAACATAATAATGCTGTAGTCGTGTAGCTCGGAGGAGGTGGCAGTTCGAGATGGATATGGGAGAATGGAACTTTTTAAATTTAAAATTCCGGTCTGTTTTATTTCAGAATCAACAAGATAAAGTATTACTTTGACCAATACAATTATCGTGTAATCTAATTATTTTTTATTTTTCCTAAAATTATAATTGAAAGAATTTTGATATTTTATATTACATTTAAACGCATATTACCAACTAATAACTGTCAAATATAGGATATAATACTAATTGTCAATATATTGAGAACATAATTTAATAGCAGCATTGAAATACTATCATAAAATAAGATCAGAAATTCTTCAAAGACTGGAGACTAATCTGGCACCAGAACTTTACTACCATTCTATTCACCACACTATTGATGTGGAGCAGCAGGCAATACGTATTGCCAGATCTGAGGGGATAAGTGATGATGATGATGACTTGTGCCTGCTGAAAATTGCCAGCCTTTTTCACGATACCGGGTTCCTGTTTACCTATGATAAACATGAAGAAATGGGCTTTGATATAGCCAGGCAAACCCTACCCGGGTTTGGTATCACTTCCGGTCAGCTGAATGTGATCCAGGGATTAATTATGGCAACAAGCATTCCCCAATTGCCCAAAACAAAACTGGAAGAAATAATTTGTGATGCCGACCTGGACTACCTGGGAAGGGATGATTTTTTTCCTGTTAGTACAAAACTATTCGAAGAGATGAAAGCCATGAAAAAGTTGGAAACAATGTTGGATTGGAATAAAATACAGGCCGGTTTTTTTCATCAACATACGTATTTTACCGCTACAAGCAAAAAACTCAGGGCCCACAAAAAACACGAACACCTGCTTATAATTGAGGAGGAAATTTTAAAGGAAACACAAGGGAGAGAAACAGAAAACATTTGATTACAATCGGCTGCTTAGGCTTTTACCGCTATCTCCCAATTAATGCTTGTGCCCGCCCGCCGCAGATACGCTGCCGCTGAAAAAATTTTTTTTACCTACAACGCCGCCGTTTTATTGGCTGTTGATTCATTAAAGGCGGTAAGTTTAAAATGCATGGGTATGGTTGTGCCCGGTGCGGCAATCACTTAAAATTACGGATGGTATTTTCCCCGTGCTGAGCTGTTTTTGCAGGGCCTGCCTGTCGGATTCGTTTAGTCGTATTACTTTGAAATTGGTAATATAACAATAACAATTCTGTAATATGACATTGGGCTAAACATGCTATTTTTATCATCCAATTCTATCCTTCGAAAGCTACGAATTAACTAATCCGCTACTTCTGAAAAACAGCACAAAACTGCTACGCAGGCCGTTGTGTAATTTTTGTCTTCTTTTTATTTAACTGCATTTTTCAACATAATATTGGAATCATGAAACACATCTTCACTCTTTGCATTATCTTTCTTGCCAAAACTGTTTGCGCACAGGTGGTTATAGCCGACCCTGCAGTAAACCAAATGCGCAACGCCAGTCTTGAGAATATACCGGTGCTTTCTCAGGCTATACCCATTGACAGCATCATAGTGCTAAAAGTGCCGGTAATTAATTACAATATCAACAACAATATTCCGGCAGGCACCTGTAAAATCAAAGTTGGCCTCGGATCTAAAATGATACTAGATCCGGGTTTCAATTTAAGTACTGCGGCTACCAGCAATTATTTTAGCTGGACCGCTACCCTATCCGGTGGGCAGGTGCAATTAACCGGCGACCTTATAGCGCCCTTGCCGAAAAACTTTAATGACACATTTGTGGTTCAGGTAAAAGGCTCAATTCTTGGGAGCTCTACTATCACTACCAACTTCCTTATTACCAACCATAATTCCCCCACTATCTTATCTGATGAAAATGGTTCCAATAACAACAGTGCGTTGGGTTACACAATTGTTAACAAGCAGGGTGGACCTGTGCCTGTAAACTTCAGAAACTTTAATTTGTCTAAAAAAGACTGTAAGGTTTTGGTAGAATTCTGGGCCGATAATGAAGTTAATGTAGACAGGTTTGAAATTGAAACGAGTAGCAATGGCAGCAATTTCAGCCTAGTAGGTTCCTTAACTGCAGCTCGTCTTGGCAGGTACAGTATATTACTGCCTGTTTCTTCTAATTCTCCTTTAGTGTTTATCAGGGTAAAATCTATTGATAAAGACAACAGTTTCCAACTAACTGAAACCCGGAAAATTGAAACCAAATGCCCGGAGGCTGTTGGCGGTGCAATTGTGTACCCCAACCCTGCCGGCACCGAAGTACGGCAGGTTACCATACAATCGCTTGCCGCTAATTTTAATGGGAAATACCGGGTAACGATAATTGATGCCGCTGGTAAAAAAATTAAGAGCCAACTGGTACAGTTAAACGACGTACAGCATTTTAAATTAATCGTTGGAAACATCAGTGCGGGTAATTACAACATTGTTATTGAAGACGAGACAACCGGTGAGCATAATATATTACGTTGGCTGCGCCAGTAACAAAATAAGCTGCCGGCTGTGTATAATAAATTCTATTGATCATGCTACAAAAGACTGCCCGGGATAAAAGTATAATTACAACCTGGCCGGCGGCAGCAACAAAGGATATTTACCCGCTGTTTACCCTAGCTACGCAAAGTAGCCACCAGCCCATACTGCTGACTCGATTGAACTGGCAAAAAACCATTTTAAATTGAGCAGCAGTATTAAGCCTATCCTCATTCATCGCTGCAAGTCTGGTCTGCAGGGGAAACAAGTAACCCTGTATGTTAGTTCCCATATTTAACGGCTGTTTACCCAAACAATAACTATCAGTTTTCAATTACAAGAAGCCAGGTATTACTGTAATTTTTTTAGCCTGTGCTTCAATCCACAAGCTTGCAAAGCCAACGTTCGCCATCACTAAAATATCCATTGCTATCTTAGGGCAAAGTATTTATGAACCCGTTGTTTGAAGCGATGAAAAATATAGCAGGCGAATGTACGGTCAGTTACATTTTCCCCTCGTCATTATTCCAATCATTTTGCATATTTGTGGCCGTGCTCCTTGGGAGTGGTGTCCACCAACCAGCGACAATTTGAATGCAGCGCTTGTAGCTGCCCGGGCCATGAATTAATAATCATAGCTAGCCAACAACTCATCCTGCAACCAGGTTATCTCTTGTCAACTTTAATTTCCCGATCTTGTTATTTTATTTGGGTCATTATAATTACAGGTTTGGTCAAATAGCATTGCCCCCAACAACAGTAAGGCCTGTGCCGCCAATAAACGCTCTCATTACTCATCAAAAAAAAAAGGTCATGCACCGGAAAACCCGGTACATGACCTTTTGATGTTTATTCTTTAGTGTTACAGTTTATTAAAAACCAGTACAGCAGATTCGGTTCCGTCTGCACCAACGATTTTTAAAAGGTATTTGCCTGCGGCAAGTGTGCCAAAGCTATACCTGAATCTTGGTAACAGATCAAGCTGCATTTCTTTAACCTGTAAAATCTTACCGGCCATATCATACAGTTTCAGGGAATATTTTCCCATCAGCTTACCCTGTAATACAGATATGGTAACTTCATTTCCATCTGCAACCGGGTTTGGAAAAATTGATAATTTCAATTTACCATCTACAGCAACCGGATCGGCGGCTACACCCTTACCTACAATATATGATACTGCAGATACATTGTTAGCTCCGTTTTCGTCAGACAAAACGGTAGTGCTGTTATGATTGGTAATAAGGAAATTGGCGGTTATTGCAGAATTACCTTCTTCTGTTGCCACTAAACCAAGGCGAACATCAATGCTGCTCATAGCTGCAGGTAAGGCATTCACAAGATCGCCTGTTATTTGTACCTGGCCATCAGCTTCTGTTACAGACCATTTGAAATAACTACCAGCACCTGCGCCGTTTAAGTCGAACGCAGGGTTTAATATCAATTTAGAACCTAACCCTATTTTTATCTTACAGCTACCTGCAGGAAGATCCCTGCCATGGCTGTTGTTGCTTACAGGAAGGGTAAGCAACACTTGCTTTCCGTTGGGAATATTAGTGGCCGGCACCCGGAAACCATTGTTATCGGATAAGTCAATGACACCTAACTTAGGATCTGCAATTACGGCTTTGCCGGTTTGCGCCATCCCACTCGTTGAAGCAGCCAACAGACCGGCTACAAACAGGTTTTTAAAAGCCCTGCTACTTTTTATTTTCCATTTCATAATTTTTTCTTTTATTAATTTAAAATAGCAAAGGGGAGGGTTTCCCCTTTGCTGTTATTTACTACTCGGCTGCGAAAATGATTGAATTAAGGTTATTAGAGAGATTTACTTCTCCATTGGCCTTCCTCAACCTTGCACTCAACGTAAACGTAGAGATGTTACTTGTATTCCTTGTTATAGAAATAGCAACATTCTTCAGTTGGTTGCAAAGCAGCGTTCCCGGAGCACCAGGGTTGCCCGGATCTGTAAGAATGATGGAAACGAATGCAGGATCTGTATTATCAATCTTCCACCTTGGATTGTCAAGTGTGTAAGTTGTACCACCAACATTAGTACTCAATAATGTTGCATTAAAATTGATGGTGAATCCTGCAACTTTTGTGATACGGATAGTATCTCCCACTGCTGAATTTCCGCCAATTTCTGCAACGTTGTACACGATGGTTTGTGTAACACCAGGTGCGCTGAAGAAGCTTCCTGTTACATCAGATCCTAAAGAAATATCAGGAACTCCGCCAACTGGTTGAGTAATGATGATGCCTGTTACATCGGCTGTACAACCGTTGTTATCAGTAACCCTGATAGTGTAAGTACCTGCAGCAAGGCCGGTAAAATTACCGCTCAATGCACCGGTAGCGTTGATAGTAGTACCATAAACGATGGTATATACATAAGGCATAGTACCACCTGTTGCAGACATACTGATTGATCCGGAATTATCACCGAAGCAATTAATGTTTGTGCTTGCTGTGCTGGCAATGCTCAATGCAGTTGGTTGCAGGATAGTAACGGTAGCTATCTGGCTGCAGCTTGTTAATGGTGCATCGCTGGTAGCAGATACCATGATGGTATATACGCCTGGAGCAAGGCCGGTTAACTGTAGGTTATTTTGTCCTGAAGCCAAAGACTGGGTATTGCTGTAACCAGCAGGTCCAGAAGTTTGAACGGTAGTACCGGAGCTGGCAATAATACTAATGATACCGTTTGCGGCGCCGTTACAAGTAACGTTAATCTGAGACTGTGTAAGTGTTACTGGCAATGTATACTGCAAGGTTGCAGTGTTGTTTTGCAGGTCATCATCTACAAGTGTTTGTAATTGATTGGTAATAACGATATCAGACTGCACGTTAGAGCGGCAGGCTGAATCACCCTTCACCCTGAAAGTTGCTACAGCAGCAAAGTCTGCAGGAATAGCAGCAGTCTGTGTACCGGTGATTACGATGTTTCCGTTTACGTCTGCCTGGCTGAAAGTAAAGTAGGCAGATAATGGAGCAGTTGCAAGGTTAAACCCTGGAGCAAGCACAAGCTTTGAACCAAGGCTAACTTTAAACTGAATCGTACCATTTGGCACCTGGTTTAACTGGTTCAGGTTATAGAAAGGAATATTGATATCATAAAGCGCTGCAGAAGGTGCTAACATTAAAGTATTAGCGCTTTGCGTTCCACCCGCAGTAGTGGTAAAGTACATCTGACCAACAGCAGGATCTGCTGTAGCTATACCAGGTGCAACAAGTACAATACTTGCAGTGCCGGTACATGCGTTAGCATCAGTAGCAGTAAATACATAACTTCCTGCAGCCAATCCTGTAAATACGCCTGAGGCAGCCCCTGAAGTATTTACGGTTGGTCCGGATGTGATCACATAGGTTTTTGCACCAGTACCACCAGTAGCACTAACTGTAATTACACCCGTTCCGCCTGGGGTGGCGATAGGAGTTGTAACAAGAGCTGAAACAGCAACAGCAGCAGGCTGCGCAATTGTTCCGTTGGTTGTAGCAGTACAAACCGGGTTACCAGTTTCCCTGGCAACAATTGTGTAAGCACCAGCAGGCACGTTATTAAACACGCCCGATGCCTGGAATGCACCACCATTTAAACTGTACTGATAAGTACCCGCTGGGGTAGCAGTTGCAGTTAAAGTTGTTGTACCAGCATTACATAAAATAGCGCCTGCAGTAGCAGAAACACCTGTGATGATACACGCCGCAGGATTGTTCAAAACAACTGCTGCAGAAGTACCGGTACAACCGGCTGCGTTCGTAGCAGTAAAAGTATAAGTACCCGCTAATAAACTTGTAAATACACCAGAAGCAGCTCCTGTTGTATTGGTAGTAGTACCAGAAGCAATTACATAAGAAACACCACCAGTAACGGTAATGCTACCTGTAGCACCAATTGTAGCAATTGGAGATGAAACAGACGCACCAGGAACAAATATTGCTGGTTCAGATACTGCTACAGAAGATGAAGTTGCAGTACAAGTAGCGTTGGTAGCTTCTCTTGCAGTAACGGTGTAAGGAGAACCTGCAGCGTTTACTGTAAAAGTATTTGCTGCCTGGAAAGTACCACCGTTTAAGCTGTACTCAACTGCGCCGGTTGCGCCAGATGCAGTTGCAGTAAGGGTTGTTGTACCGCCATTACAAGCTATGGTGCCTGCAGATGCAGTTACACTAATGTTACATGCGGCGGCTGCAATAACTTCAATTGTAGAAGTAGCAAAATCATCTGCGGTATTATTACCTGCTACGGATGTGCCCGCTGCGCAGGTAGTACCATTGCCAAAGTTTATCTGACCTGAAAAAGTCTGAGGACCTGTGATGGTAACTCCCTGTACTTTAAGCATAATGTTTGATACCGAAAAACCAGGCACAACGAATCCGCTGTTGCACAAACGAAGTTGAGTGCCTGTATTACTCAAGATTGTCCAACCGGCAGGTAAGCCGGTTTGATCTGCATCTGGTAAAAAAACTACACTGGGAGGGATAGTCACAATCGGACGTAGTTTAGACAACGCAATACTTGTTGGGCCTGTGTTACCTACTGCTATTAGGAAATCATTGGTGGCGCCTACTGAGACTATGCCAGAGTTTGAAGGCAGAACAGCTATGGATGGATTAGCTTGTCCCGATGCATTAGATGCAAGAAAAATAGCACCTATGCAGAACAGCATTATTAATTTAATGACTTTCATTGTTATTTATTTTAATTATTTTAAACAATCAGTTTTGTATTAGTTAGCTCCTAAACCCTGTAAAGCACTATTGTTTTCAGGAGTACTATCAGACCCACCGCTAACATTTACAGATAAATTTTGATTTGTACCACTTGGAGTTGTACCCTTTCTTGTTATTGTGAAGCCAAGAGAAGTTGAACCACTTGTAGGAATTGTTACACCAACTTTAGAAGTAGCAATTAGATTACTACCTACTAGGCTAAATAACCATTCTCCATTATTATATGGAGCACCAAGAGGAACGGAAGTGCCATTAGTACCTGATTGTGGCGTTGCAGAAAGCGTTATACTTGGTACAGCAATTGTAAACGCAGGCGGCACAGGAATAGTTACAGTAATAGTACCATTAGTATTACCAACTGCATTTTCAAAAATATCCACCACGAAATCTGCAGTTTGATTGGCTGCAAACAAAGCTGTTTCTATCTGAATACCAGGTGTTAAATCTGCGCCTGATAATGCACCACCAGTACCTGCACCATTAGGACGGAAATCAGGATTTGTAAAACTCCAGGCATTTACCAATACATCACAAGGAGTAGTAATAACAGTATTTGTTCTTGAAGCAACATTTAAAAAAGTACCAGTAGCAGCATTCTCGGCAGCCAAAGCAGCACCTGCATAGGGAGCCACCCAAACGGTAGTTAAATCCATTGCAATGATGTTGTTTTGAAAATTAGCTAAGCCGTTTGCAATTACATCTGCATCAGTTACCAAACCTCTCCAGTTGTTCATGAAAATACTGTTGAAGATTTTTAATTCACTATTTCTTCTGATACGTGCACCTCTTCTAAAAGCGTCAGCAGTAGGTTGTGTAATGCCACCTGCATTACTACCACATCTAAAAGCACCAATTTGTGTAATGTTATAAAAACTTGCGCTTGTTTTTGGTGTAACGGTAAAGGGAGCTGCAGCATTGTTATCAGATTCGAACCCTTCTGAAGTAGAAAGAGAAGCAACATCAGCTACAGCAGGATCTTTTATAGCCAAACCAAATTGTACCAATCCACTATATCCGAAGTCTGTATCAAAATCATCATCCAACGTTCTGTAGGCCACCAAATGCTTTGCATTTACTGCACCACCAAACCACTCAAATGCATCATCATTACCAAAAGAGGTTTGCACGTAATCTACAGTGGTACCACTTCCTACAGCACCGAATGTAAGGGAGTTTAATTCGTTACCGTTGGTTATTGCAAAACCGGCATATTCAATGCGCAGATATTTTAAAGAACCTGAGTTATCAGCATTGTTATTTCCCCCGTAGCGAGCTCTTGGTTCACCAAGACCAATACCTTCTATATTTACATTATCTCCCTGGTTTGTAAGCCCTCTGCCCAAAATAGTTAAACCGCCCCAATCACCTCTTACTCTAGCGCCTATTGCTTTGCTGGATGTCATTACAATAGGATTACATTCAGTACCATTGGCAATAATGGTAGCCCCTCTTTGTATTACCAAAGAGCTTATAACGGTAGCAGCATCTCCACGAATTACTGTACCTGCTTCGATGGTAAGGGTTGCAAGGCTATCTACATAAACAACACCTTGTAACAAGTAAGTATTATTTCTTGTCCAGGTTTGCGTTCCAATAACACCTGAGATGGTTACTGTAGGTGCCGGGTAAAAAGTGTTTTGCGGATCCCAGTTCGTCCAATTGTCGGTCCACTGTGCAACAGGGGCCGGAGCAAAAGCACCACGATAATTAGTTGCTTCCTGTGCATTAACGATTACTACAGTAAATAGCAGTAATGGTAAAATAGATAAAAATTTCTGTTTCATTTTGTAATTTTTTTTTAGTAGATAAAATTCAATGTTGTGTTTGAAAATGTTTGTTGATGTTAGTTTTTTTCTTTCATGTTTTTGAATAGCGTTTAAATGATTTAATATTGTTACGATCAATTATTTTAACGGGTAGTAAAACGATTACTTTGGTATAGAGGCTGGCAAAAAATTGTAAAAGAAATGTGTAGTACTTGTTAATTCCTGCATCAGCATTTTTATAGATAGTGTAAGGCATAATAATATCAGTTACCATTATTTGAATGATATCAATTGTTCCCTGCCAGGGGCAGGGATGAATAATTTTCATTAAGATTTAATCAATGCTCAAAGCTCTTCTATAGAATATGGGAAGGAAGATTGGATAATTAACAATCACAATTATTTTCGTTGTAACTGTTAAGCGAATACAAATTTAAAATAAAACGTTAAAAGGGTTTGTTACCAAAACATAATCAAAATGTGTTTTGTGAATGAAGAAATTGTTAAGATGGATTATGAAATGTTACTACCAAAACGATTTTTTTGCATTCGGGAAATAATACAATCAATGAAAATGAAGCAGGGAAAAGAATATAAACACAGTTGTACTGCACATTAGAAATTAAATCTTATCAATACGGCTTGTTTATAGTAGCTACATTAACACTGAAAACAAGAAAATAAATTAAAACTTGAAACTTGCAGTGAAAGTAAATACCGTAGGTGCAATATTTGATGAAAAGATTCTATCCTGCTCCGTAAATGATTGGGTTTTATCATTGTCCAGGTAAACGGTAATATTCTGTGCTAAAAGATCTCTTAAATTAAATTTTACTTCTACTTTATTTTCTAAAAAAGTTTTGGCAATTTGAAAATCAATTACCGTTCTTTCTTTTTCATAAAAATCGGGCCGGTCTCTGTTGCCTGCAATGGCTAACCTTTCACCAATTCTGTTCAAAGATAAAGTAGAAGACAAACCTGTTTTTTCATCGCTAAAACCTAATGAAAAATTAATTATATAAGGCGATTGCCCCTGTAATGGTCGGCTAAGCTCCGAAGAGTCTGCAGCTTTGCCAAGCGGAACTTTAGATTTCATGTAAGCGCCATTACCCGCTAATGTAAACTTGCTTAAAAAAGCATTCTCGTTTTTACCGCCAAATAGGGTAGATAAAAGCACCCTAAACTCTGTCTCTATTCCGTAAATAGTAGCAATAGGGTTATTAGAGTAGGTTGCCTCGTTAATATTAGTAGGTTGTGTAACAAACTCAATGGGATCTTTAAATTTTTTATAAAAAACAGATGCGGAAAGCAACTGTGCTTTACCGGGATAAATTTCGTATCTAAAATCGTAGTTGTTTATTTTTGCCCTCGATATTGTTTCGTTTCCAAATACGAACAAACCAGTAATGTATTCATAAAATCCAAAAGGCGCCAGTTCTCTAAATTCAGGTCTGTTAACAGTTTCACTATAAGATAGGCGTAGATTTGCTTTGGAGGTGAGGGCATATACCAAATTGGCAGAGGGCAAAAAATCTACTTTTGTAAAATTTAATTTAATCGTGTCTAACCCTCTTTGGGCTGCATTTAATTTTTGATTAAAGCTTTCCATGCGTATACCATAAATCACCCTCAACTTTTTAAACCTCTGATCATTCATGAAATAAGCATGGGTAGTAGCGGAGGAGGCCTGGTAATCTGAGTTTGGAATAGTTCCATCCTGTACAGCTACTCCTGCTTTACCAGTAGCCATCAAACCTAAATATTGACCTAAAAAACGCTGGTCATCCGGAAGATTGTAAACGGACTCATTCCTTTCATAAGTTGTACCACCATATTTTATAAATCCTAATTGTCTGCTGGTAAAGTATCTTTCTCTATACTGGTAACCTGCCCCTATTTTTACAGTGTTTTGAGTATTCTTTAAAAACTTGTAAGGCTGTAAAATATCTATTTTAGCATTCTTTATATTCTCTTGCGAATTTGTAGAAATAATACCACCATTTGCGCCATTACCCGCACTACCTCCATTGGGTAAACTTCCACTTGTAGTTATCATTTGATTAGGTATTTCCCTATTTACTTTACTATATGCTGCAAGCCAGCTAATTTTTGTTTTTTTAGCTCCTATTTGGTGTTCGCCTATAAGCTGGCTACTATATATTTTGTTTTGTATAAATGCCCTGTATGTTTCAGTGAGAATAGCATCCGGTTCATCGTTAAAATCATAATTACCTACACGCCTCACAATCCGGTAATCTGTATTTACACTTAGGTTATTTTTCCAGCTTATGGTATTTCGGTTATTTATTTTAATGGAGATATTACCAAGTGCTGCCCATATTACCTCATCGTTGTAAATTGAATCTATTACTTTTCTTCGTTGTATGGGAAAATAGCCAGGATCTGTAGGGTTTCCAATATAACTGCCTGGCCCATCAAAGCTATTTCTTTCACCAGATGTAAAAACAAAACTTCTATTATAGTTAATTGAAAACAGCGTAGTTATAAATTCCTGATCTTTGTTATTTATATTAAGACTTTTGGCTAATTGAAAACTACCATTGGGATTGGTGTTAACGGTCCTTATTCCCCATTTGTATTTTGCAAAACCTTTCGCAAGATTAAGTTCATCATCAAATCTATTGGGTAAATTCAAAAATTCCAGCTTGTTAGGTAATCCTTCCGGCAGCGCCCTGGTACCATCATCTAAACCCAGCCAATCTCTTTTACCTTCCATTTCAGAGACATAACGGTTTTTCCCGGTTATTAAGGAGTTATACCCCTGCCCAATGGAAATAACCCCAATACGTTTGGAAGAAGTGGATTTTGTAGTAATCTCTATGATGCCTCCTCCAAATTCGCCCGTTTTATCAGGGGTAGCAGTTTTATAAATTACAAGATTGTCTAAGATGGATGATGGAAAAATATCAAATGCAAAAGCTTTTCTGTCGCTTTCTGTACTAGGCAGTGGAGCACCATTTATGAATGATGCATTGTACCTGTCATTTAAGCCTCTAATAATAGCAAATCGATCATCTTGTATACTTGCCCCACTCACTCTTTTTATAACATCACTGCTGCTTCTATCAGGTGTTCTTTTGATAGATTCTGCAGTTATGCCATCACTCACGTTCGCACTGTTTTTTTGGGAAATTAACAGAGATGCTACTGTTTCTCCTGCCGCCTTTGTTCTTTTTGCTACCACAACTACTGCGTCAGATAATGCAGTTTCTAAGGAAATGGCAAGATCCGTATTTTCATTTCCCTTAACTATAATTTCCTCTACTATTTTATCTTGAAATCCAGCATAAGAACATTTGATTGAATACGAGCCAAGTGCTAATTTGTCAAATGAAAATTTACCGAATTGATCAGCCACCTTTATTATGTCTTTACTAATAAGCACGAGGGTAGCACCTTCTAATGGTCTGCCTGAACCAGCATTTATAACCTTCCCTGCTATTTTTCCCGTTTGCGCAGATAAGCTGTTAGATACAAAAATTAACAGAAATAGTAGATTGGCTACTTTCATAAAACAGTGTTTTACACAAAGGAAAATTAATATTGCCCAAAACATATGAACAAATTGTTATGCAAATATTAATATTTGAAAGAAACTTTCTAATGAAGATCATAAGCTGGTTAGTAACATTTACATAATGATTATATAATCTCAGTTACACAATTTCCACTTTACATACTTCTAATTTTACATCTGATATTTTGAATTAAATCATGCTTTTTTACATCGCCGGTTTAATTGTAAAATTCTATAATTAATTATTAATTAATGCTCAAAATTTTTTGATGAAAAATTTACTACGGTTTGCATTCATTTTTTTTACGGGTTTAAGCTCCTCGAATGTGTTTTCGCAAAATGTAATGATTAATGTACTTACCCAAAATTCCGGAGTAGTAAAAAAAGGTGAAATTATTTTTTTTGAGATCACCATAAATAACACAAGTCCAACCACTTCTATTCCACCATACAAACTAAAGCCACAGATAAGTTTCCCGGCTACACTAGTGGATGTGCCTGCTACCGGTCATATGCTACCAAAGGGCTGGGCAATCATTTCTAACAGCAAAGGAGTCGTTTTTCTTACAAATGGTACTGATGTTATTGCAGAAAACGAAAACCGTATCATTCTGATAGCCATAAAAGGGAAAGCAGCAGGTGGACCATCTTCTATTATTGGTAATATGTCTTTTTCAAATGGCATTGCCCCCGGTGCTGCTGTTGGGCCCGCACTTGAAGGTGATAATAAGGCAGACAATGCTTCAACTTCAACCATAAGGGTAGTAAAATAAAATGAGGGTCATATTTTAAACTCAATATTACCAACTAAAATGAAAATTATAAAATTTTTAGTACTTCTTTGTATGGTTACTTTCCTCATAAAAACAAGTGGATTCAGCCAGGCCAATCCTTCTATGGCAGTTGTACCATTAAATGCTGGGTTGGTATCCTTGGGTGGTACCCTTGACCTTGAAATTACCGTTGGTAATACAGGAATTTCAAACATTCCTGTTTTCAAATTAAGACCCATAATCACGGTTCCTTTCATTGTAAATATTTTACCAGACATCCAACAAACAGGTCTGCCACCTGGATGGTCTATTGTATCCAACACAGGTTCACAAATTCGAATTTGCAATGGAACAGATGTGATGGGTGGATCATCTTCTCGTACCATATTGATTAAGGTACAGGGGGTTGCCATAGGTGGTCCTTCTACATTTGCAGGACAAATAAATTTTGCCAATGGAGTAAATTGTTCGATTCCAGGCCCTGCTGTGGCTGGAAATAATCCTGCAGATGATTTTGCTACATCAACTGTGCAGGTTGTGGCAGGTTGCAGCTTAGGCCTAAATGCTACATCAGGCAACATCTTATGCAATAGTGGTACTACCACAATTACCGCAACTGCCAGTGCAGCAACAGGGTCGGTAGAATACAGTATTACCGGTGGAGCATCTTTTCAAACAAATAATGTATTTTCTAATGTGGTTGCGGGTATATACACAGTATATGTAAGAGAAGTGAATAATCCAACAACCTGCGTAGCCATCACCACATTATCTATAACAGAACCTCCTCCCATACCATTGCCATCGGTAAATATTATACAACCCACCTGTGCTGTATCTAACGGCATAGTAACAATCAGTTCTGCTACTACAGGCTTAACTTTTAGTATAGATGGCGGAACATTTTCTGTTTACCCTGCCGGAGGATTTTTACTGCCTGCAGGTTCTCATACAATAACTGCAAAAAATATCAATGACTGCATGTCGCCAACAAACACCATTATTGTTGATGCACAACCTCCAACACCTGCCACTCCTGCAATAGGTACTATTACTCAGCCAGACTGTACGGTATCTACAGGGTCGGTTGTTCTAAATAATTTGCCGGCAGGCTCTTGGATATTAGAGCCGGGAACTTTAACCGGTAATGCTACCACTGTAACGCTAAATAACCTCGCAACAGGCACTTATTCATTTATAGTCACAAATGCTGAAGGCTGCTCCTCTCTTCCTTCTGCCAATGTAAATATAGTTGCAGTAGTGGGCGCACCGGCTGCACCGTTAGTTTCAATTTCTCAGCCAACCTGTACTGTGGCTACAGGTACCTTAGTAATTACATCGCCCGTTACAGGATTAACTTTCAGTCTAGATGCTGGTACTTTCGCAACTTACCCTACAGGCGGCTTTACCGGAATTTCTGCCGGACCACACACGCTAATTACACAAAATTCCAGTGGTTGCTTATCTCCCTTTACCAATATCACCATAGATGCACAGCCAGCATCCCCATCTGCACCAATCATAATTGTGGAGCAACCAAATTGTAATGTTTCCACTGGTACAATAACGGTTACTTCCTTAACCACAGGTGTAACTTTTAGTTTAGATGGTAGCCCTTTTGCTCCTTATCCTGTTGGTGGTTATATAGTAACAGCAGGCATTCATTCTTTAGCAGTACAAAATCTAAGTGGATGTACTCCCAACATTACAAATAATATTATAATAAATGCCCAGCCAGCAACTCCTTCAACATCGGTATTATTTACCCCAATCACCTGCTTTGGAGGTAGCAGTATAATAACCGCATCCGCTTCAGGCGGCGTTTTGCCCTACGAGTATAGTGTAAACGGAGGGGCATTTCAAAGTGCAAATATTTTCACCGTTAATGCCGGCTCCTATACAATTTCTGTAAAAGATGCTAATGGATGTGTTGGCAACAGCAGCGATATATTAATTGCACAACCAACAGCAATTACTACCACCGCTTCTGCTTCCTCTATAGCCTGCAATGCCGGTAACGCAACCCTTACCGTATTGGCAACCGGTGGATTAGGTGCTTACGAATATCGTTTAAACAATGGCAGTTATCAATCTGATAGTACATTTAACGTAGTAGCAGGAACCTATACCGTAAATGTCAGGCTAAAAAATAACCCTGCTTGTTCTACATCTGTAGATACAATTGTAAATGTAATGCAACCTGCTATTTTAAAAGCATCGGCTAATGCTGATGCAATAGCCGTTTGTGGTGGAATTACTATCGCAAGCGTAACAGCCACAGGTGGAACTCCTCCCTACACAGGAACAGGCAATTTCGCCAGGGAGCCAGGTAATTGGAACTTTATAGTGCTTGATTCAAAAGGATGCAGTACATCGGTAGATTTAATTATTCTGCCGCCCGGATGTTTAGAATTAAAAGTATTTCCAAATCCTGCTCAAAATTACATTGCTATAAATCATTCTGCCGCTGCCGGAACTTCATCATATTTGCAGATTTTTTCAGAAAATGGGGCTAAAGTTTTGACACATTATATACCACAAAACAATTTTACAACTACACTTAACATATCTACACTTTCCACTGGAAATTATATAATTGTTTATATAAACGGAGATGAAAAAAAGGCGATAAAATTCATAAAAAAAAATAAATAAAATTAACTTTTAAAAATAAAGACAAAATTTTTCACCCTTTAAAAAAAATAAAATGAAACACTACAAATCCACCTTTATCTTTCTAGTATTCGTCTTTGCAACCATAAAGGTATTAGCTCAGGCAAACCCAAGTATAGCTGTTTTACCATCAAACTCCGGAGTAGTGGCAGTAGGTTCGACCAATGATTTTTTGATCGTGGTGGGTAACACAGGTATAGCAAGCATTCCGGTGTCTAAGCTACGCCCGATTGTGACCATACCTCCCAGTATAGTTTTTTTAGATAATGCACAACAAACCGGATTACCTGTGGGTTGGACAATCTTGAGTAATACAGGCACTCAACTTCGTTTGTGCAACAGCGGAGACGCTATTCCTGGTACATCGCAACGAGACATAATCCTAAAAGTGCAGGGAGTAAATATTGCACCCCCTCAGACTTTTGCAGGTCAGATAAATTTTGGTAATGGTACTACCTGCGCAGCGGGCACATCCGTAGCAGGTAATAATACCGCAGATGATTTTGCTACTTCTACAATTGAAGTTATTGCAGGTACTGTTCCTTTAACGCTTTTAAGTTTTAATGCTACTTTATTAAATTGCCAGCCTTCATTAAAATGGACAACAGAAAATGAAATAAATGCAGCTCGTATTGAAGTTGAAAGGGCATCTGAAAATTCTTCTACCTGGATACTGGCAGGTGTTACAGAAGCACGGGGCAAGCCGGGCTCCAAAACAGATTATAGCTTAACAGATAACAGCCTAAATACCTCTTCAGCAACAAAACAATTGTATCGTTTAAAATTGATTGATAAAGACGGGAAATTCACTTATTCTGATATTCTGCCGGTTTCTATTAATTGTAAAACGGTGCAGTTATCTGTATTTCCTAACCCGGTGCAAAACGGCAAGCTATACGTAAGCCTGACTGGAACTTCAGGACAGGCTGAAGCAATTCTCATGTCGGTAACCGGGCAGGCTATTCTTAAGACTAAAATAAATAATGGTACACAATTCCTGAATGTTGTTAACGTACCGGATGGCACTTATATTTTAAATGTTAGAGACGCCAACGGTATTGTAGAAAAAGCGAAAGTCATTATACAGAAATAAAAAAACACTAGCTTCTATTAAAAAACCCGTCTGCAAACAGATGGGTTTTTTATTGTGCATTATGAATGCCTGTTCAAACTATTTCCTGAAAAAATGAATGAACTATTTTTTTATATTTTTTTTCACTATTGTTTGGCTACAATTCTACCCAATCGTTTAAATCCTTACTGGTTCAGGGTTCTGGCCCCTCTCCTTTGTAGAGGGGTTGGGGTGAGGTCATGTAGGCTTGATAAGGGTTTCAAACATTTAGCCGGACAACAGTCATTTTTTTAGACAGCGTTTTAATCATAACAGCGTTGTACGGGAAAGCTGTACCAATCCCATTATAAACTTGATAACAAAGACGCCAGTTAGCTCACACAAGAATGAAGCACTGATCTTAACCCGGGGCAACCATGGTAAGCCTACGAAACTGAAAAGGCGCTGATTTTATGAACGGTACTTTTAACAACATTAAATTGGAAACTCCGAATTGAGTTTAGGACGAATCATGCTGCCTTTTTATTTTTTACCGGTCTTTTGGCAGTATATTTCAGATGATGCCTGTTCACTTTTAAAAGCTTGCGTACAGCATGTTTATGTTTCTCAAACTGATCCACAAAGTCAGCAATCTGCTCAATGGAAAGCCGGTAATTAGCATAAATCTCCCGAAGTTTCATTTCAATCGCCTGCACTTCGGCAACCTGTTTTTCGGGCATGTCGGCAGTATCAGTTTTTTTTAACCTGTCTAAGGATTCCAGTAAAGTTTTGTATTCAAAAAATTGAATTCCCTGCATGATAGTTTAGTATTCGAAAATAAAATATTCCCTGGCGGCTGCAAGCATAATATCTTCATACGATATTATTGGATTTTTAACTGAATAAGAACTTTTGTTTATTATGAAACAATTATCTTAAAGTTAACTTATGATATAATGGGCTGTTACAAATAATCATTTTCCAGCTAACAGGAAGCCGGCAAAACGCATCTCTCGTTTACTCCTACCACAGGCTTCACACAAAAAGTATCCAATGAGGATCAAAAGATTTAAACCCCAATTTCCGCAGTTACATACTGCACTTCTAAGTAGCGGGCGATCCGTTTTTCAAATTATCGCTGATCGTAAAATAAAAAACGCCGCATCAAACAGTATTGATGCGGCGGGCATTAAATCTTGAGTAAACTAATCCATCCTGAAGGAAATCTTACAAACACAACCATAGGTGGTAACCTTTCCATCCTTAACATGTGCTTTAATATCTTTTACATACACGGAATCAATATTCCTTACAGTTTTAGAAGCTTCGGCTACTGCCTGCTCTATGGCATCTTCTATACTCATGCTGGAAGAGGAGATCACTTCAATAACTTTTACAATTGGCATAATGCTACATTTTATGTGTTAAAAAATTAAGTACCCATAAGATACAGTTTATTTACGGCAATAAAAAAGGGACCATCGCTGCTCCCTCTTTTTATAATATCGCTTACTGGCTTATTCTGCCATCATTTCTTTTACTGTCCTTATCACATCTTCGGTATTTGGTTTGCTGAAGTAATCGCCATCGCTGCCATATACTGCCCTGTGCGCTTTGGCAGTTAACGTACGTGGCGTAGCATCCAGCCATTTATACCCTTTTTGTTCTTCCATCACTTTGTTATACATATAAGAAGCAGCGCCGCCCGGTACATCTTCATCAACAAATAATATGCGGCTGGTTTTCTGTAAAGAGGCTACAATAGCATGGTTGATGTCAAATGGCAACAGGGTTTGCACATCTACTACTTCGCAACTGATGCCCTGCTGTTGCAAGGTTGCTGCCGCTTCTTCTACAATACGCAGCGTTGAACCATAACTAACAAGGGTAATGTCATCGCCGGCTTTCACAATTTCGGGAATGCCCAGGGGCACGGTGTAAGCCAATAGGTTGGCTGGCAACTTTTCCTTTAAGCGGTAACCGTTCAGGCATTCTATCATAAGCCCGGGATCATTTGACTGCAGCAATGTATTGTACATACCTACTGCCTGTGTCATATTTCTTGGTACACAAACGTACATTCCTCTGAGGGCATGTGTTATCATACCCATGGGTGAGCCGCTGTGCCAGATGCCCTCCAGCCGGTGACCTCTTGTACGTACAATGAGCGGAACACTTTGCTGACCAGCCGTACGGTAATGGGTAGTAGCTACATCGTCGCTCAATGGCTGCAGGCCGTATAACAGGTAGTCGAGGTATTGTATTTCAGCAATGGGCCTCAGGCCACGAAGCGCCATACCAATCCCCTGCCCCATGATGGTAAGCTCCCGGATGCCGGTATCAAAAATCCGCTGGTCGCCAAACTTTTCCTGTAACCCGCTGAAGCCCTGGTTCACATCGCCTATATAGCCAAGGTCTTCACCAAATGCTGCTACTGCGGGATTTGTTTCAAATAATTTGTCGAAGTATTTATTCAGCACTTCAAAACCATTCACCATTACTGATTCGTCATTATAGTATGCAGGAATCACCGGCACTTTCAATGCCGATTTTGGCCCTTCGTTATATAAATGAGTATCGTATAATGCTTCCCCTTCTTTTAATTGTTCCTGGTATAAATTGCTGATACTTTCTGTTACGGGGTTACCCGCTGGCAACAACTGCAGCACGCTAAATACTGTTCTAAGCACATCCCTGCGCATGGGCTCCCTTACAGCAACCAGTTCCTGTATTTGTGCCGGGATAGATGCATCCAGGCTAGCTGCTTCCTCCAAAGCGGCGGTTACACGGGTGACTATTTTTTTAATAGGATCTATATATTTTTCCCATGCATTTTGCTTGCATTGCTTTACATAACTCACAGCATTGGCTTCTATTTCGTCCAGCTCCTCGTCTTCTGCCAGCGCATTTTCAATCATCCAGATGCGCATTTGCCTGATGCAATCCCATTCTTTTTCCCAGGCCATACGGTCGCTGTCCTTATAACGCTCATGGCTGCCCGAAGTAGAATGCCCCTGAGGTTGCGTCATCTCTTCTACATGAAACAAAGCGGGTGTATGGGTATCCCTTATTTTTTGAATAGCAGGCTCCATTACTTCGCACATGCCTGCATAATCCCATCCTTTTAATTTGTATATCTCTATGCCATTGGTGCCCTCTTTTTTCTGCATACCTGCCAATGCTTCAGAAATGGAAGCCTTGGTGGTTTGGAATTTTTTAGGAACGGAAATGCCATAACCATCATCCCACACAAAAACAGCAAGAGGCACCTCCAATACGCCGGCCGCATTAATGGTCTCCCAAAAATGGCCTTCGCTGGTGGAAGCATCGCCGATGGTGCAAAAACTTATTTCATTACCGTTACTACTTAACTGGTCAAACTGTGCCAATTCCGGCACGTTCCTGAATAATTTTGAAGCATAGGCTAACCCAAGCCCCCGGGTCATTTGGGCGGCAGTAGGCGAAACATCGCTGGATACATTCTTTAACTGGGCAAGTGGCAGCCAGTTGCCTTCTTCATCTACCATTTTAGTGGCAAAATGCGCATTCATCTGGCGCCCGGCGCTAAAAGGTTCGTTGTTGATGTCGCTGTCGGCGTATAACTGGGCAAAGAACTGCTCAATGGTTGCAAGTCCGCTGGCAAACATAAAGGTCTGGTCACGGTAATACCCCGACCTGAAATCGCCGGGCTTGAAGAATTTGGCCATGGCAAGTTGTGCCACTTCCTTCCCACCACCAAAAATGCCAAATTTTGCCTTGCCGGTTAGCACTTCTTTGCGCCCAAGGAGGCTGGCCTGCCTGCTTTCGCAGGCTGTACGATAATCTGCAATTACTTCTTTACGAAAGGTTTCAAAACTTAACTTTTCTTCCAAAGCAGCGTCTTGTTGGTTCAATGTATCCATATAGCAATAAATTAAGGCAAAAGTATTGAATTTGACGTTCTTGTTAAAAAATGGCTAACTGTGTAACAATTTCCGTTGAAACAAAACGTTTTATTATCTTTGGAGGACTATTTAAAAAATCACAAAATGAAAAAAATACTATTATTATCTGCATTTACCTGTTTATCGCTGGCAATGTACGCTCAGTCTGATGTGGTAAAAGCAACCGTTTCCGCTACTGCGGTTAAAACTACTCCAGAAGAAGCTTTGTTGATGAAAGAAACCGAGCATGACTTTGGTAAAATACCTCAGGGCAAGCCGGTAACCTACGATTTTGTGGTGAGCAACAGCAGCAAAACTGCGTTCAAAATTGATAATGTTCAGGCAAGTTGTGGTTGCACTACCCCTACCTGGGAGAAAGAAAAAGCAATTGAACCGGGAGCTAAAACCAACATCACCGTTGGATATAATGCTGCTGCAGAAGGTCCGTTCACTAAATTTATTACCATTACTTATAACGGTGACCAAACCAGGCAGATAACCATTAAAGGAGAAGTTTGGAAAACACCGGCAGAAAGCGCACCAACCAATGGAGCTGTGAATGATTTAAAAAATTAAAACAAGCATTATATTTATACCATGAAAAAATTATTATTTACACTGGCAGCATTTGCCATTACCGGAATTGCAACGGCTCAGCAAAAGGTTGCTGATGTAGCAAGTTTTAAATCTGAAACGATTGACCTGGGTAAAATAAAAGTTGCCAACCCGGCAACCGCCACATTTAAGGTTAAAAATATCAGCAATGCACCGTTGATTATTGAAACTGCCAACCCAACATGTGGTTGCACCATTGGTAATTATACCAAGGCACCAATTGCACCGGGTAAAGAAGGTGAAATTACCGCCACTTATAACGCAGCCGCCATCGGGGCTTTTACCAAGACCATGACGGTAAAATTTGCTGGTATAGATGAGTTGAAAAGCATCACTATTACAGGTGAAGTGGTAAGCGAAGAAGATTTCGCAAAATCACAAAAGACAAAAGTTCCTAAAGCAAAGTCTGATAAAGGCTAAGCTGGATGACAATATTTTAAGCAAAAAACTCCGGGCATTTCCGGAGTTTTTTTATGCAGTTTCTTTAACTAACAGCTAAAAACAACACATGTTTATAGAAGCAATTGAGCAGGTATCAAACTTTACGAGACCTGTGCACAGTATACAACGTACTTACTCAGGCAAGCAGGTGATTCCCTCTGCCGGCACTTTATTTTTTGTAAATGAAGAAGGGTATGCGGTAACCTGCAAACATGTGGCAGAAATGCTCCTCTCTGCAGAACATATTAACCAGCATTACAACCAGTTTAAATCAGAAAAGAATAAGGCATTAACAGATGCAAGACATAAGCAATTGGTAAAAGGTCTGGAAATGAAACACCAGCTAACGCCTGCCAGTACCATTCAATTAAAAAATAATTTTGTTGATTGTGTGGATACCATGACCGGTTTTAACTTTCACCTGCACCCAACCCTCGACCTGGCCATTATACAATTTAACGGGTATAATAAATTATTGTATAAAGATCATGCCTGGTTCTTAAAAGATGATGCAAAAATCAAGCAGGGCCAGTTCCTGTGCAGGCTTGGTTTTCCTTTCCCAGAGTTTACCAACTATACCTACAACACGGCCACCGATGATATAGAATGGACCCAAACGGGTTTAAATGTTTCGCCCCGGTTTCCCATTGAAGGCATGGTAACAAGGTTTCTTGCTGATGAACCTAATAAAATTTACGGTATTGAAATGAGCACGCCTGGCTTAAGGGGCCAAAGCGGCGGACCATTGTTTGATAAGAGCGGACTGGTTTGTGGCATGCAGTTCAGCACCAAACACCTGCACCTCGGTTTTGACATTATTGATAAAGAGATCATGATAAACAACGGCACCAAAAAAATTTCTGACTATTCTTTTATTCACCTGGGTCAATGCATTCATGTGTCTGCCATTAAAAGTTTTCTGAAAGAACATAACGTACGTTTCTACGAAAAGTAGCCCAGCCTTTGGCAGATGCTGCAGAAAAATAAGCACATACGATCCCGCTTATTTCCATATGCAGCAACATGATTTTCTCCTAACTTTGCGCCATGTTAAAAATTAGCAACAGGGGCGTTGATATGCCCGCCTCCCCCATTCGTAAGCTGGTGCCCTATGCAGAAGCCGCCAAAAAAAGAGGAACAAAAGTTTATCATTTAAATATAGGCCAGCCAGATATTGAAACACCGCAAATGTGCCTGGATGCCGTAAAGAATACTAACATTCAGGTGCTGGAATACAGCCATAGTGCAGGTAACGAAAGCTACCGGAACAAACTAGTTGAATACTACGCAAAGAATGACATCTTCATCAGCGCCGATGAGATCATTGTAACAACGGGCGGCAGCGAAGCGATCCTATTCGGGTTTATGGCCTGCCTGGATTCTGGTGATGAAGTTATCATTCCACAACCATTTTACGCCAATTATAATGGCTTTGCCATACAGGCGGATGTAGTAGTGAAACCCATTAACAGCAGTATAGAAAATGGTTTTGCATTACCAGCCATTGAAGAATTTGAAAAAGCCATTACTCCGAAAACAAAAGCCATTGTGCTTTGCAATCCAAATAATCCAACAGGGTATTTGTATAGCGCAGCAGAACTGGAAATACTAAAGCAGATAGTTATTAAGCATAACCTTTTCTTATTCGCAGATGAAGCCTACCGGGAATTTTGCTATGAGGGAACCCATACGAGTGCCATGCAATTAAAAGGCGCAGAACAACATGTAATATTGATGGACACCATCAGTAAAAGATACAGCGCCTGCGGTGGAAGAATTGGTGCTTTTATCACAAAAAATAAATCGGTGCTGGATGCTGCTATGAAATTTGCGCAGGCGAGGTTAAGTCCACCATTTTATGCACAGGTGCTGGGCGAAGCTGCTGTAGACCTGCCGGATGATTATTTTGATAATACAAAAGCGGAATACAAACTGCGCCGTGATTCCATCGTAAAAAGATTGAATGATATGCCGGGTGTTTTTTGTCCCAACCCGGGTGGTGCATTTTATGCCATGGCCCGTTTGCCAATTGATGATTGCGACAAATTTTGCCAATGGCTGCTGGAATCTTTCAGCCACGAAGGGCAAACAGTAATGCTGGCTCCTGCCACAGGTTTTTACAGCACACCCGGCATGGGCACCAAGGAGGTGAGGCTGGCTTATGTATTGAATGTAGCCGCCATCAATAGTGCTATGGACTGCCTGGAGGAAGCGCTAAAAGTTTATCCCGGAAGAACTGTGTAATTTAATTTAGCAACCCAATTACTGCCGGCATGCAATATGAAATAAGCCTGGTGATTTGCACCTATAACAGGTGCCGCTACCTGCCGGATGCTTTCGCCAGCATATTGGCACAAAGCCTGCCTGCAACTGCGTTTGAACTGCTGGTGGTAGATAATAACAGTACCGACGACACGGCTGCCATTACTCAACAATTTATTGCGGCTAATCCTTCACTAAATGCACGCTATTGTTTCGAAGCAAAAAAGGGTTTATCGAATGCTCGTAACCGTGGCATTGCCGAGGCAAGTGCACCTGTGGTGGCCTATGTTGATGATGATGCCATTTTATCGCCCGGGCACCTGCAGGCTTTACTGAACTTTTTTAAGCAACACCCAACTGCAGCCGGTGCCGGCGGAAAAGTGATTCCAAAATATGAAGATGGAAAGGAACCGGCATGGATGAGCAAATACCTGAATGGATTTATTGGTAAAGTAGATCATGGTAACGATATAAAATTATTTTCCCCTGACATGAAATACCCGGTGGGTTGTAACATGGCCTATCGTAAATCTATATTATTGCAAGCCGGTGGCTTTAATGAAAAACTCGAATTTCGCAGCGATGATAAGTTTATTTTTCACCAGGTAAAAAAAATCTCCCAACAAGTATTTTATGTGCCCGATGCGTGGTTGTATCACCATATTGATGCACATCGCCTACAATTAGAAAATTTCAAAACCCTTTTCCTGAAGACCGGCAATGAAGAAAAGAAAAGAGT
>JBBSKH010000024.1:0-37437 GCA_038256495.1 Chitinophagales bacterium | reverse complement strand
GATTAGATATTTCATGAATAGTTGTTTACACTAATAGCATAAGAATTGTGCCATAATTGCTGCTGTTGGTATAAAATTGCGTTGCGGGGATTGTTGTTATCTTTACCGCCCATCAATCAACATTACATTGAATCTTTTTGCCACCCCTTCCCGCATCATTATTACCTGCAGCAACCGCCTGGCGCCTTACTTACAAATGGAGGTAGATGAGCTTGGCTTTACACCCGTAAGGGTTTTTAAAACCGGCGTGGAACTGCTGGGAAGCATGCAGGATTGCATCAAGCTTAATCTTAACCTGCGTTGTGCCAGCCAGGTATTATTTTCTATTAAAGAATGCCGGGCTACAAATGCCAATGACCTCTACAATGTTTTAGTGGCCATGCCCTGGGAAGAAATCCTTCCCCCGCTTGGGTATTTTTCTATTAGCAGTAATGTTAGCAACGAAACCATTACCAATAATCTTTTTGCGAATGTTCGGGTAAAAGATGCCATTGTAGATCGCTTCAGGGAGAAGACCGGTGCAAGGCCAAACTCCGGTTCGGAGCTAAATGGAGCTGTGATACATTTATACTGGAAAGAAGAAGAAGCAGAAATATTTTTAGATACCTCCGGTGAAACATTGTCTAAACATGGTTACCGCAAAATTCCAGGTAAGGCGCCCATGCTGGAATCGCTGGCCGCTGCCACCATCCTTGCAGGAAAGTGGGATAGGCAATCTGCATTCGTAAATCCCATGTGTGGTTCCGGTACGCTGGCCATAGAAGCTGCATTGATAGCTACCAACCGCAGGCCCGGTTTGTTCCGCAGTAATTTTTCTTTTATGCATGTGCAGGGTTACGATGAAGCGATGTACAATGAAGCATACAGCCAATTGGAAAAGCAGGTAACCGAAGCGCCGGCAGGCATGCAGATCATTGCCTCCGACATCAGCGAAGATGCCATAAACATCAGCAAAGTAAATGCAGGCATGGCCGGCGTAGAAGAACTGATACAATTTGAGTTGTGTGATTTTGATGATACCACCGTACCAGACTCGGCCGGTGTAGTTTATTTTAACCCCGAGTACGGCGACCGGCTTGGCGTGGAAGATGAACTGCAGGCCACTTATAAACGTATGGGTGATTTCTTAAAGAAAAAATGCAAGGGATACCTCGGTTATATTTTTACAGGCAACCTGGAGCTAGGCAAAAAGATTGGCCTGAAACCAAAGCGCCGCATAGAATTTTATACCAGTAAAATTGATTGCCGTTTGTTTGAATATGAATTATATGCGGGGAGCAGGGAGAAGGAGACTATTTAAATTTTTTATAAAGTTGCTGGTTTTAAAACCAAACCGTAATGAACTGCCTTCACCGCAACGGAAGTGCGGTTATTCACCTTCAATTTTTTGAATAATATTTCACGTAATCGCTATGTATTTCGTAGTGAAATGTTAAGTGATCCGGCGATTTCTTCATAAGTTTTCTCCGTGCAAAGCAAGTTAATCAATTGGTATTCTATTGGGGTAAATGAACAACCGGGTGAAGATTCAATTTGTTTTTCGCCATGCACAAGCCGCAACAATAACGCATCCATTTCTTGGTCGGAGGCGGGCTTTTTTTATTTTGCAGCTAGCTTACTGTTCCTTCTTTTTCCCGGCTTGCCGCTTGGTGTTAAATTACCCTGGATAGCGCTTGCAGCAACTATTGTGGCACCGTATGTAATATTCAGTTTATATTATTAAAGTGTGCAATCCTTACTGTGGGCCATGTGCAAAGTCACATCCTGTGTTAAATTCTAAAATTTTGCTGTGGTCTGCAACACTCGCTCTTGATTTTTTTTTATTTATATTTTCCATCATATTTACATACAACATCAGATGATCCATAAACTTGAGGCAGACGGCATTCTATTGGAATTTGGTGCAAGAAAAATACTCTCAGACATTTATTTGAAATGTGAAACCGGGAAAATTACCGGCATACTAGGCAGGAACGGACAAGGCAAAACTTGCTTAATGAATATCATATACGGCAGTTTAGCAGCAACTAGTAAATCTATCCGGTTTAACAATGTTTCAATAATTAGTCCTTTTAAAAGACCAGGCCTAGTGCACTATTTACCACAGTTTAATTTTATTCCAAAAACGCTTACTTTAAAAAATATATTTTGGGATTTCGATTTGGATTATTCGGAATTTCAAAAGCATTTTCCTGAATTTCGGCCAAAATATACATCTTCATTAAAAAGTTTGTCTGGCGGAGAAAGACGACTGCTTGAGGTCTATATTGTCATAAAGTCAAATTCTAAATTTGCGATGCTTGATGAGCCATTTTCTCATCTCATGCCATTGCATATTGAGAAAGTAAAAGCAATTATGAAAGTCGAAAAACTAAATAAGGGTTTTTTAGTAACAGACCATTTATTTAACGATATAGTTGACATAAGTGATGACTTGTATGTGTTGAAGGAGGGTAAAGCATATCTGACAAAAGATATTAGTGAAATTGAAACGCTGGGTTATGCAATAATTTAGCGGCCAATTTAAAATTATACCAACTGCTCTGTAACATTTTCCCATTGCAATCGTTTTACATCCGTCATTTAACAAACAACTGTTTATGAAAGTAACGGCAGCATCCAATACGACCACAGCAAGAATTGCAGGCCTGGTGTACCTCATGGTGGTATTAACAGGGATTTTTAGCTTAATGTATGTTCCTTCAACACTTATTGTTTCACACAACCCGGCATTAACAGTTCACAACATTTCTTCACACGAATTACTCTTTCGGCTTGGCATTGTGAGCGGACTGGCCTGTTATACTTTCTTTCTTTTTTTGCCGCTGGTGCTTTACAAACTATTTAAACCAGTAAATGAAAACTATGCTAAACTAATGGTCCTGTTGGCGGTGATAAGTGTACCCATGTATTTTATAAATAGTCAACATCAATTTACAGTACTGTCGTTATTAAACAGCCCGCAGGATTTTGCTGGCTTCACTTCTGCACAAATACAATCGCAGGTTTTATTATGCCTGGAGCAATATGATAATGGGATGCGCCTTATTCATATATTTTCGGGGCTTTGGCTATTCCCTTTCGGTTACCTGGTTTTTAAATCGGGCTTTCTTCCAAAGCTATTTGGCATATTATTAATGCTGGGCTGTTTTGGTTACCTGGTAAATTTCGCCGGGCATACATTGATACCCGATTATTCAACATTTGGCATTTCCTCATTTATTGACTTGCCGGCAGGCATCGGGGAAATTGGTATTTGTTTATGGCTGCTGGTTATGGGGGTAAAAGAAAAAAAAACAATCAGTAAAATTTAACTGGATGACTATATCAAAAAAATGCTCATCCCTGGTTAATCAAATAAATACAAACAAATAGCCAAATAGCTGTACTGTGGTTTGTTGAGCCATGGGCCTAGACTTACCATCACACAAGATGATATTCCACACACTGTGAAAAATTATACATAGCCCTGCTGAACTCTGCTAAAGAACAACGGTTAACTAATGTTTATTGCAGCCGGTACAGTATTTGAACCATAGTTCTAAAAAAACTAATGGAAAAGCGAAATATTTTTAAGCGATTAATTTTTACATCCTGTATTGTATATGTAATGATGCTGGCCGCTTGCCAGAGTAACGATTATGATACCAGTTTGGATCCTGCTGGTACTACTATAAGGCCTGCTCATGGAGATGTGCTGGTACCCGACACCGGTTTAACAAGGGCAGATACCAGTATGCACGATAGTACGATGATGCATTCAACCGATTCTATGGCTGCATCTAAACAGGAGGCTTTTTATTAAAGATTACAATAAGGGTTTGAGGGAAAAATGATCCAATATTTTTGCTATGGTTGAGAAGTTGAAGGTTGAGAAGTTGAAGGTTGAAAAGTTGAGAGGTTGAAAAGTTGAGAGGTTGAGAAGTTGAGAGGTTGAGAAGTTGAAGGTTGAGAAGTTGAGAGGTTGAGAAGTTGAAGGTTGAGAAGTTGAGAGGTTGAGAAGTTGAAGGTTGAAAAGTTGAGAGGTTGAAAAGTTGAAGGTTGAAAAGTTGAGAGGTTGAGAAGTTGAGAGGTTGAGAAGTTGAGAGGTTGAAAAGTTGAGAGGTTGAAAAGTTGAGAGGTTGAAAAGTTGAGAGGTTGAGAAGTTGAGAGGTTGAGAAGTTGAGAGGTTGAAAAGTTGAGAGGTTGAAAAGTTGAAAGGTTGAAAGGAGAAGTTTAGGGGTTAGAAGACTTCTGAAATATTTTGGAGTATCTAGGGACCATTGACCATTGACTAATGACCATTGACTATGTACGATTGACCATTAACCATTGACAAAATGACTTGATTAACTGAAGAGTAGTTTCTTTATCTCTTCTTTTTTTCTTCTGGAAACTACTACGGAGTGGCCGTTACTCATTTTTAGCAAACCTTCTTTTTCATACATATGGATATGCTTGCTATTTACTAGATAAGATTTGTGTACCCTTAAAAAAGACTGATCGTGTAATAGCTCTTCATATTCCTTAATGGTTTTAGAAACCAGGATTGGCAATTTATCTTTTATATGAAAACGGGTATAGTTACCCACGCCCTCGCAGTATATAATGTGCTCGGTATTGAGCAAATGAACACCCTGCATAGTAGATACTGCTAATTTGAAATGGGTGGGTTGTTTTTGTTGCAGATTTTGTATCAGGTTATCCATCTGCTCCCCTGCATTTGTGATAGAAGATTGCTGTGCAGCAAAAAATCGTTCAAAAGCATTTTTCAATTCAACATCATCAATCGGTTTTAATAAATAGTCAAGCGCACTAAACCGTATGGCTTTGATAGCATATTTATCATAAGCCGTGGTGAAAATAACATGAAAGGGGTGATGGTTTAATTTACTCAGCAAATCAAATCCATTCATGGAGGGCATCTCAATATCCAGCATTAGTATGTGAGGTTGCCACACCTTTATGATCTCTAAACCTTGTTCGGGAGAATTACAACAGCGGATCTCTTTTTCACATTCAATGTTTTTTTTTATCAGTATTTTAAGAATATTACCCGCTGCTGTTTCATCATCAATGACCAATATCTTTATCATATGTATGGTTTGATTGTGGTAATTCGAATATCACTCTGGTACCCAATGAATGGCCTTCTTCATTAACCAGGTCAATTACAGAAACCTTGTAGTTGTTTTCTTCCTGCAGGTTCATCATTCTAATACGTTGCTCACTTAATTTCATTCCTTTTGACTCAAACCGCTCTCCACCTAATTTGGCGGCAACTATTTCTGCCGCCTTTTTTCTTCCTATCCCATTGTCGGTAATGCTGCAATATAAAATTCCATCTTTTTCTGTGCAATCAATATGGAGTGTTTTTTCCCCCTCTCTGTGTATGAGGCCATGCCATATGGCATTTTCGATATAAGGTTGTAACAGCAAAGGCGGCACTTCAATGATATCGCTTTCAATATTTTTTCCAATATTAATATGATAATTGAAGCTATCCTTAAATCTTAAAGATTCCAGTTGTAGGTATATACTTAGCATATCTGTTTCCTCCTGCAAGGATACCAGGTCTTTTTCAGAATTGTTTAGTACCATACGCAATAATTTAGAAAAACGTGCCAGGTAATAATATGCAGCATCTACTTTTCCGGAAACGATACATTCCTGTATGGCATTTAAACTATTAAAAATAAAATGAGGATTCATTTGTGCACGCAGGGCTTTGCCCTCCAGTTCCGCAAGTTGTTGTTGTATAGCGGCTTTTTTGCGCACTACTTTTAATCTTCGTTTAAAAAGCAGGTAAACCAGGAAGATAATGAATGCGAGCGCTATAATTCTGAACCACCATGTTTGCCAGAAAGGCGGCCTGATGGTAAACTTTATCCCCGTTATTTTACCAACAGCATTGCCGCTAACATTGGTAGCAATTACTTGTATGTGGTAGTTGCCTGGTTGTAAGGAATTAAAAAGTAGTTCAGCGCTGTTTCCATTGTTTATCCAGGTTTTGTCTTTCTCGTGAAGCTTGTAGGAGAAACTGTATATTTCATTATGGGCAAAATTTAATAGCCCGAAACGAAGCATGATACGATTTTGCTGGTAATGCAAGGTTATCGGCAATGAGCCATATTTCCACGCTGTGCTCACCCCATTCACCTGAAACTCCTGCAACAAAAGTGGTATTGCTGTATTGTAACTGTGGGTTAAAATAGCCGGATCTATTATGAATAAGTTATTGCCTGCGTGAAACACAAGCTGTCCATTTGCTGATTCATTGATGCTGCCAAAGGTTTCCATGTAAGAAGAAGTGGGAAAGCGTAGTACTTGTCTAAAAATATCTTTTGCTTCATCCAGCACATGAATTCCTCCAAAACTGCTCACCCATATGCGGTTTTGTTTATCCAGGTGCACAGCGTAGCAAAAGTTATGCGCCAGGCCTTTTCTCATATCATAAACTACCAGTTGTTTAGTGTCTTTACAATACCTTAGCATACCATTCTGCGAAGTGATCCAAATAGAAAGGCCATCATCTGCTATTGCTCTTGGGTTTGAAAAAGAGAAATCGATTTCTTTTAACAGGGCTTGTAAAAAAACAGTATCAGCAGTATAGTTGTGGAAACCTATGTGCACAAGGTTTAATTCCTTATTGATGTACCAAAGACCACTACTGTCTTTAGACAGGCAAAGATTTTTTCGCCAACCATATGCAGGAAAACTATCTGTATTACCATTATTATAATGGTAGAGCATGCTTTTATTTTTTCTTATAAAAACATTGTCTTCATGCAGCTGATACATCCAGATAACGTCACCGGGTTGTTTTGCAATCTCAGCTGGCAAGGGGCTGGTGCCCAGGACGCTTGTATTAGCGGCCGTAGCACCTAATGAAAGCGGTAACAGTTTATTTTCACGGGCAGCCCACACTTTGTTTGCTGCTTTTTCATCAGGAATAATTAGGGTAGTACCATTGTTGGTGCCGGCAATGCCAGCTTTAAAACTATCTATGGTGCCGGTAGTTACATTGTAGCGAAAAAATCCGTATTGATAAAAAGGGATATAGATATTATTAAATGCATCGCTGCTAATATCGCCGGATTGATAAATCAAGCTGGTAAAGCCTGGATGTTGCATCAGCATTTGTGTGCTGATAAAGTTGTTATAGTAATTGATGATATCTATGCCATTATCTGTGGCAACCCAAATCTTACCCTGGTAATCTTCTTCAATGGAATAAACATAATTACTGCCAAGGATATTATTATGCTGGCCATGAACAATGGGAACAAATTTTTGCTGACTGCTATTAAAATATAAGATACCTCCATGCCTGAAACCCAGCCAGATATTATTTTGCCGATCGCATTTTATGGAGTAACAACAAAACCAGGCATTGGCAGGTCTTTCAAATTTAAAACTATCTAACAGGTTGTTTTGCGGGTTGAACTTTAATAGATAATGTTGATTAAGTACCGTCCATATATTTCCACTATTATCTGTGGCCATGCTGCTATTTTCATCAAGGCTCTCCCGGGTTATTTTAAATATGGCCAGGTTGCGGGGATTATGATAACGGTGATAAAAATATTTGGTTTTATATTCATAGTACACCATGCCGGAACCCGTGTATATCCAAATACCATTTTTATCTTTTATGCCGGTTTTGTAGCCTACTTTATGTGAAGGCATGCCCGTTTTATCTTTTGTTGTAGGAATAGCAACAGCCTGGTTGCTGCTGTAGTTTATTTTAAACATGGCTGCGTCAGTACCTATCCACATATTGCCTTCTCCATCCTGAAAGATGGCATAGATGTAACCAATAAAAGCAGATCCTGGGTCTGCAGTTGGTAACCGGATATGCTGTACCCGGTAGGTAAAAGGATCAATTTTATCTACACCATTAGTAGTACCTACCCAAATAAATCCCTTCTTGTCTTCATGGATGGTATGCATTTCTAAACCACTTATGCTGGCCCCATCTTTACCTACTTTATTAAAAGCACGAATGCGGGATCCTTCATGTTTGTATAACCCATTATAGGTACCAACCCACATGTTATTGTTCCTGTCTCGGGTAATATCGGTAATCATCTCCGTATTAAACTCCTTAGCGGTAGTAAGATGATGGGTTAACTGGGCATTAGACAACAGGCCCAAACCTAAAAGCCAAAAAAGTAAAAGATATTTATAGTAATGATGATGCAAAGAAAAATAATCTGTTGATCAAATATAAAGTTAATTGAGCAGCAACATATGCCATTGCATAAATGAAATTGCCGCTGAGTAAATGAGGCTTGCAAAACTGGTGAGCTCCTTTTAGATTTGATAAATGCTGTAAACAATGGATACAAAAACCCGGCTTGATACCTTGAACGAATTAGAAGTTGAAATGCGCAGGTTGGGTTTCTGGAAAAAAGAAAGCCCCCAATGGGTACAACAATTTGCCCGCCGGTCGCACATGAATGAGGGTGATTTTATGGAATGGTTACAGTTTGTATACCTGCCTAATTGTTTGCAAAATAAATACACCGGTGAGCTATCCATAGTGCCGCAAGCCATGATATATTTTGGCGATGACGTAAAAAAAGGAAAACTATTACAGTTATTAATAGAGCTGGATGCTCTTATGTAAAAAATATGAAGTGCTGAAAGTGACGTTTTGATCATCGCTACCATCAATACTAATTTTTTTTTTGTAGACTCAAAAGATGGGATTAGGTAAAAGCGGCTACGAAATTTTAAGTCGTGATAAAAATAAAATTTTATGACAGATTTACTTTCACTTTTTCTAATGATGACTGTTGCGTTGGTCACCCAGGCGAGAAATGTGGGTATCGGCACCCCATCGCCAACCGGTTATAAGGTCCTGAGCCTAATTGGCGAGGGTATTTATACATTTAATCAAAAAAGTATTAATCATTTTTTTTAAACTCACAATTATGAAACATCTTTTTTCTTTTTTAATAATGATGAACGTGGCAGCACTGCTGCAGGCCCAAAATGTAGGCATTGGCACCACCGTGCCTGTGGAGAAGCTACATATATCCAATGGGCAGTTACGATTATCCCGTACGGCCTCTTTTGACAATAACGTTATTTTCAACATGCCCGCTGCATCAGGGCTGTCTGCAGAAAGCCAGGGGTTGCAATTTAGGCTGGGAGATGTGTATAAAGCATTTATGGGTTATGGCAGTAGTACACTTACCGGTAATTTAATAAGGTTATCTCATTCTGCGCCAGGAGCTAGTGACCTGATAATTAATCAAGCTGGAAATATTGGTTTAGGAACCTCTTCTCCACAGGAAAAATTACATGTTTCAGGAAATGTATTACTAAACGCTACGAATCCAATATTAACGCTCCAAAACGCCGGCGTAGACAAGGGCTATATGCAATTAAGCGGAGATGATGTGCGGCTGGGAACCTTTAGTACTAATGATTTGGGCAGACTTATATTTAGAGTAAATGGCTTTAATACTTTAACGGTTACTCCCCAGAGTAATGTAGGCATAGGTACCGAAACACCATCTGGTAAACTGCATGTAGCCGGTCGTACTTATTTAAATAATGGAAGTAGTGAAGCTTTAGCTGTTGATGGCACCAACCCTTACCTGCAATTTTATAGCTCCGGAACAGCTCGCTTTTTTATGCAACAAAGCGGGGCACATCTCACTCTTGCCGCTGTAACTGGAAACAATACTGGCAGATTGATCTTAAATGGCAACCAGGTAACTATTGGCCAAATAACGCCCGCTACCGGCTATAAATTGAGTGTAGATGGTAAAGCCATTTGCTCCGAACTGAAAGTGCAGTTGCAAGGTAGCTGGCCCGATTACGTTTTCAGCAATAATTATGAATTGAAGAGTTTGAGCGATCTCCGGATTTTTATAGAAAACAATAAACATTTGCCAGGCATTCCTGCTGCGGCAGAATTAGAAAAAGATGGAATGGAAGTAGGAGAAATGCAGCGGAAAACGATGGAGAAAGTTGAAGAGCTTACGCTTTACATCTTACAGTTAGAAGATAAAATAAACAAGTTGCAATCTATTATTGAAAAAACAACGGGCAAATTATGAAAAGCAATATTCTACTTACAGGGTTAATTTGTTTCTGTTACATAAACACATTGCAGGCGCAACAATTCAGGTTTTCTGACGGACTGTACAGGATACCCTATGGCAATGGAACTACAGTTAAAGTAATTACCAATGTGTGGAACCATGCTCCCTTAGGCTGTTTTGATATGATTGGCCAAAATGGAGCAACCTATAACATTGTAGCTGCTGCTGGTGGATGGATAAGGGCTATCAGGGATTTTAATGATGTAGCTTGTGGTGGAAGTTCATGTTGTAATGACAAAAATAATTTTGTAATTCTGGAACATCCCAATGGGGAGTGGTCATCCTATATACATTTAAGATATCATTCCATCCGCAATTTAGGCCACAAGGTAGATGATTGGGTTGATGTAGGAACAGTATTAGGTTTGGAAGGCGATGTAGGATGTGCCACAGGAAGTCACCTTCATTTAGAAATTTCGAGACCCAGAAATAACAACAGCGCCTGGGATTCGTATGATGGTGTGCTTCGCCGACATGGCGAATTGCTTAACCCGGTTTTTTGTAGTGTACCTACAGGATATCTTTTATCGGGCAGCACGTATACTGCCGGGAGTTGTAGTTACAATTGCCTGACTAGTATTACCCAATCTGGAAATGTAACTTACCAGGTGTTACGTGCAGATGATACCATCACATCTACAAATGTTTTTAATACCAATGGAACAGGAATGTACAGGGCAGGTTCTCAGATCGTATTATCACCCGGCTTTACAGCAAAAGAAGGGGTAATGTTCAACGCTGAAATTAAAACATGTAACGAGCAAAATTGATGCGACCATTTTTTTATTCATATAGAATGATAAATCTTTTAAAATATGCTTTAGGTGGTCTGTTTTTTTTACTGCATTTCTATGTAGATGCACAGCCACTTTTTGAATTATCCCGCAATGTCTACCGCATCCCTTATGAAAATGCTAAACAGATGGAAGTTAGGCAGGATCATTATACCCATAGCCCTGCACAAGGTAGATACGATTTGCGGGCATTAGGTACAGATGATTGTAACTCACACAAGATAGTAGCAGCAGCGGAAGGAAGGGTGGAAATGGTGGTAGAAAATAACACACAATCCTGCACGACTTGTGGCTCTTCCAATAACTATGTATGGATAAGCCATGCCAATGACGAATGGACCAAGTACACCCATTTTAAACAGAATAGTGTTACCGTAAATGTGGGCGACATTGTATGTGCCGGTACTGTACTTGGTGACGAGTGTTGGGTGGGCGCCACAAATCCTGCAGAATTCAGACATCTACATTGGGAGGTAAGAAGGCCCAATAATCCCGCCAGTCCTGTAATTAATCCATCTGGCGGGTTTATGAATAACGGAGATGGTGCTCACTTAATTCCCGTTATCAATTCTTTTAGTAAACATTATTTTGAACAAAACGATGCATGGACGGCCAGCAGTAGCACTAGCTGTACCCATACAAACATTAGCATGGGGTCTCAAACAATAGCTGTTAATGATATAAAAATATATATGGCATCTACTGATATTATCACCAATAACAACGCCGTTGTTTTTCAAAATGGATCAAACGGAATGTTCCATGCAGGAAATAGTGTAACCTTATCCCCTGGCTTCACGGCGGGTGCGGGCAGTTATTTTCATGCTAAGATAGGAAGCTGTGCTACAACCAATTTTCCAGGTGCGTGTCAGTAATTATCTTCTGCAAAACTATATTTTTACCCGTTTTATAAAATGGCCCACTACCCGAAAGAACCGAAGAATGGCTAGATGCTGACACAAGTATCACTTTTGTTAAATACACATAAAATTAATACCCTTTGGTTTGTGGCAACAATGGTAAGTTAGAGGTGTAATGGTGCACAATAGTACGATGATGCACCCAACGGATGCTGTATCAGCATTGCAACCCAAGGCTGTTTATTTGCGTTTACAAAAAGATTGAAGGAATGGATGAACAGGAAATCATCCAATGCAAAGAGGAAGTCTCATAGTTAAAAGAACGTACTGAGATTTGCTTAACGGAGACTGTGCTCCATCACGTATCCGAATTAAAAGAGGCTGTATCGTACTTAAGATACAGCCTCTTTGCTATTTTACTGAATTAAATGCTTGTTAGAATGAAACAGTACACTCAAAGTCGGACCCATCATCACCCAATACGGCCGCAGCGGCATTGCTGATGCGGACTATATAATTGCTGTTCTGTTTCAGGTCTGGCATCAGGTCGAGCACTTTTGCATATACCGTTTTTTGTGAGCGTGGGTTGGTAATTTTTACGAAAGATCCCGCAGGTGCTATGTTGTGAAGGCAATAGAACTTGCCATCTTCCCAGCCACTAGTGCTCTTAAAAATTCCAGTCATCCCGGTTTCTGTTGAAACGGATTTTCCTTTTATCTGCGTTTCGTAGCCTGTTTTAAAAAAGCTTTCGCCGGTAGTAATCACCGGCTGCGCCGCATTAACCTGCGGACTAACCGGAACTTGTTGTTGCACAATGGGAGCGGAGGTTTCCCTTTGCTGAACAGGCGCTTTCACAACCGGTTCTTTTACGGGCTGCGACTGTTTAGCCGCCGGCTGAATGGCAGCCTTTTGGTATCCCACAATAAGCCTTTCACCCACACTAATATTATCGCTTGCCAGGTTGTTCCATTGTTTCAGTTGTTCAATAGTTACATTGTATTGTTTACTGATGCTATATAAACCTTCTTTGACCTGCACCTGGTGATACAGTGGATTGTCGCTTGTTTTGTTGGTAACCGTTGCTGCAGCTACCACAGGGGCAGGTATAGCAGGAGCATTCTCCAACGGGGTCATATTTTTTTTAGCGGGGATCTTTACTACCTGGCCAATTACCAGACCATCTTCTAATGGAATATTATTATATGCGGCCAGTTCTCTGGGGTGAACATTATACAAGCGGGCGATGGAGTACAAACTTTCTTTTGCTGCTACTGTATGGCTCTTTTGCGCATTAGAAAATAATGGCAATAAGAACAGGCACAGCACAATCAGATTTTTCATGTATATGATTTAATTTTTATGAATGGTACTGGTTATCAGTATCCATATAAAATATTAAGTGCTCACAAAGATGCGAAAATAAGTTGGTAGAAATGAACCCAATTTGTTAAGACTGAAACCGGTATTTTATGATGCTGCCGGCAATCATATCGGTATACACTAGCAACATGTGAATGTATCAATATATAAATATTTAAATGGCTTTTACTTCAGCACAAAGGTCTTGCAATACTTTTTTAGCATCGCCAAACAGCATAGATGTTTTTGGTTGAAAGAAAAGGCCGTTCTCTATACCTGCATAGCCGGGTTTCATACTCCTTTTATTTACGATTACCGTTTTAGCCTGTTCTACTTCCAGTATCGGCATTCCATAAATAGGAGAAGCAGGATCGTTCTTTGCTGCGGGATTCACCACATCATTGGCACCGAGTATCAGCACAACATCTGTTGTTTTAAATTCATCATTGGCCTGTTCCATTTCCTGCAGTTTTTCGTAAGGCACATCAGCCTCCGCAAGCAATACGTTCATGTGGCCGGGCATACGACCTGCCACCGGGTGAATAGCATAAGTTACTTCCACGCCTTTTTCCTCTAATATTTTTTCCAGTTCATGGCACACGTGCTGCGCTTGTGCTACCGCAAGACCATAGCCGGGAACAATGATCACTTTATTGGCATAGCTCATCACCATGGCTGAATCGCTTAAAGAAATTTCTTTGTAATGGCCTTGCTCGCTGTCGTCGCCGGCATCTGCTTTTTTATTACCACCAAATGAACCGATCAACACATTCTGCAGAGAACGATTCATGGCCTTGCACATTAAAATGGTAAGGAGTGTGCCTGCAGCACCAACCAAAATACCACCGGTGAGCATTACTTTATTGTCGTACAGGAATCCACCGCAGGCTGCAGCCACACCGGTAAAAGAGTTGAGTAAAGAGATAACTACGGGCATATCTGCACCGCCAATGGGCATTACAAAGAACACACCATATACCAGCGACAGTGCCAGGATAGCATACAATAAAAAACTTTGTGATGGATCATATACCAGGTAGGCTGCTGCACCAAGCGCAACTGCCAGCACCATTAGGTTTAATATATTCTGACCGGTAAAACTCAGGTCATTTACTTTGCCATTTAGTTTGCCCCAGGCAATCATGCTGCCGGCAAAAGATACGGAACCAATGATTAGTCCTAATACAATAATGAGAACGGTTGGTTGCACGGATGCAGCAGTTACGGTTCCGTTTGCCATCTCATGAGAAAGGTGGTTGAATTCAACAATTGAAATTAATGCTGCACAGGCACCACCCATTCCGTTGAACATACTCACCATTTCTGGCATAGCCGTCATCTTCACTTTTTTTGCAGCCAGTGTACCAATGATGCCGCCTACCAGCAGGCCGCCAAATATCCAGGCATAGTTGCCCAGCTTTGCACCGGTTTCGTGGTTGCTATATAAAAAGATGGTACCAAATATTGCCAGCGCCATACCAAAGGCCGCCAGCAGGTTTCCCTTGCGTGCAGAGGCAGGGTTAGATAGCATTTTAAGGCCGAGGATGAACGTGATTGATGCCACCAGGTAGCAAATAGTTAGTATGTTCTGTTGCATAAATTCAGCCCCCTCTATCTCCCCCGGAGGGGGAGGACATGGAGAAGATCATGTTATAATTATAGAATTATTATTTCGCTTTATTCGCTCCGATCAATGTCCCCCTCCGGGGGATTTAGGGGGCTTCTTTCCCTTAAACATTTCCAACATCCTGTCTGTAACCACAAAACCTCCTACCACGTTAAGTGTGCCTACCACCACCGCAAGGAAACCCAGCACGAGTGCAAGGTAATTATCTGTTTCTGCCTGCCCCATAATAATGATAGCTCCAATTACTACCACGCCATGTATGGCGTTTGCACCGCTCATCAATGGCGTATGTAACACACTCGGCACCCGCCCAATCACTTCAATACCCACAAATATCATCAGGATCACAATGTAGATGATTTGTTGGTTGACGGTGATCCAGGTAAATAAATTTTCCATTTTTTATAATTAATTTCTTCTGATAATTATTGGTCATTGGTCATTGTGTCATTTGTCGGCGCCCTTATTCAGCTTCCCGAAACTTTATCAATCATTTTCAAATACATTTTGTAAATGACCTATTGACCATTGACTTACTGACTTACTGACTAATTAAAGCATTAACCCTTTCATTAGTAATCATCCCTTCATGCGCCACACAGGTTCCTTTTACCAGGTCATCTTCAAAGTTCAGGTTTAAGGCACCTTCTTTTGTTATAATCAATTGCAAAAAGTTCAGGATATTTTTTCCATATAATTTACTGGCATCGCTGGGCATACCAGAAGCAAGGCTGCTGTTACCAATAATGGTAACGCCATGGTACTGAATGCTGGCGTCATTTTGTGTTTGTGTGGTATTGCCACCGGTAGCGGCTGCCAGGTCAATAATAACGGAACCGTATTTCATTGCCTGCATCATGTCATCTGTTATCAATATCGGCGCTTTTTTGCCGGGTATCTGTGCAGTGCTTATCACGATATCTGCCTTGGCAACACTTTCAGCGATCTTTGCTTTCTGGCGTTGCATAAAATCTTCGCTTTGCTCTACTGCATAGCCTCCTGCCTTGCTGGCATCTGCGGCACCTTCAACCTCCACGAATTTTCCGCCGAGGCTCATTACTTCTTCCTTTACTGCCGGCCGGGTATCAAATACTTCCACAACAGCACCCAGTCGCTTTCCTGTAGCAATGGCTTGCAGGCCTGCCACACCTGCGCCCAGTATCAGCATTTTTGCAGGCGGTATACTACCTGCAGCTGTCATGAACATGGGGAAATATTTTGGAAAACTATTGGCTGCCAGCAACACTGCCTTATATCCTGCAATATTGGCCTGGCTACTCAGCACATCCATGCTCTGTGCACGGGTGGTGCGGGGCAGCATATCAATACTAAAAACGGTAAAACCTTTAGTTGCCAATTTTTTAATCAATTGTGGTTGAAACAATGGCTGAAATAATCCAAAAATCACCTTGCCTTTGCATTGGCTGATATCATCATCGGCAAGCGGATTGATAGATAATATGATGTCAGCTTTAGATAAAATGCCGGCCCTGCTATCTATGGTTGCGCCGGCCGCCACATATTTATCATCGTTGGCAAATGCATTGGCACCTGCACCCGATTCTACCAATGCCTGTGTATTCCATTTTAATAAAGTAGCCATATGTTCCGGCAACAGCGAAACCCTTGTTTCGGGAGATGGTTCTTGAAGTACGCCAATGATCATGTAAATTGATTATTTGTTATTTAACCTGGCAGTGTAAAAATGCAACCATTATTGGTAACCTGCACTGTTCATTTAATTTAGTGTGCCCAAGATAAGTAAAAATTAAAACCGTAGGCTGAAATGTTGCTTAATTGTAAAGTCTTTGCTCAGAAATATTATACCGATGAAGAAAAGATCAATGCTGAGGGTTACGGAAGGATGCATCTTAATAATATCCCATGCTTCTTCCATTTCGGCGCTCCAGTGTATATCGTCAAACACCAGGATGCTTGCCGGGGTTGACTTCCGGAGCAATTGTTCAAAATAATCCAGCGTGGGTTGCCTTCGGTGATTGCCATCGATAAACGCAAAATCTATTGGGGGAATTTGTGACAGTAATTCCGGCAACGTTTGCGTAAAATCTCCCTCGATAAGGTCAATATTTTTTAACCCAAGATGCTCGAAATGATAACCGGCAATAGCAGCGATAGCTGGAGCACCTTCCATAGTATATAGCCGGGCAGCCGGGTTACCACTAGCAAGGTAGGCGCTGGTAATGCCAAAAGACGTGCCTAACTCTACGATGGTTTGCGGCCGGTAATATTGCACCATGCGAAAAAGCAGTTGTGCAAATCTCCTGGGTTTCAGGGAAGATGCAGCCATTTTATCTACCCGGCGCCGGTTGCTTTTAATTACGCTTGAACCTGCACCAAAATCTTCTACTTCAATAAATGATTTGTCTTGCAACAACTGCCGGCGCAACAATTCTATTGGTTGATAGCAACCATACCGCTGGGTATCATTCTTAATAAATTTAATAAAATGAAACAGGAAGGGTGAGTGCACGCCATGACCCTTGCTATTGCTGGCAGAAAGCCAGTGCCGGGTATATTTTTTAGCCAGTTGTGCCGCAGAATACATGGCGGCAAAAATAAGGATTCTGAAAGGTAATCTGAGAGAGTGCGCTGATTCAATGAAAGAAAATGAGTATAGCAGGCTGAGGATGATGGCTAGGGTATCCCAGGCATTTTATTGCTTCTTTTCCCAACGCTGAAAACTGAAATCATATTTATGTTTCTCATCTGCTTTAAAATCTTCAGAAGCTTTCAATTCCCAGTTCGCCTCATCAATGGCGGGAAAAAAAGTATCGCCTTCTAATTCAGCATGAACCCTTGTCATGTAAATTCTGTTGGCCATGGTGATAGTTTGCTTGTAAATTTCGCCACCGCCGATGATAAATATTTCTTTGCAGTTGGTGGCTTTGGCGGCTTCAATGCCCGCAGGAATATCGGTTGCAACTTGCACACCCGCTGCATTCCAACCCGTTTTCGTGGTGATGACTATATTGATCCTGCCGGGCAGTAGTTTATTAAAACTCTCAAAAGTTTTGCGGCCCATTACTACCGGCATTGCCCAGGTAGTATTCTTAAAAAATTTCAGGTCCTGCGGCAGGTGCCAAAGTAACTGGTTATCTTTTCCGATAGCATTATTTTCTGTGGCAGCAACAATAAGCGTAAGAAGCGGCTCAGCATTACTGTCCGTATTGGCCATTGTTATTATACCTGCATCATTTGGAAGATCGTTCATTTACCAAAAATAAAGAAATAGAAAATACCGTATACAAAACTGCCGGGCAACTTAATTAACCGGCAGTTGTTTTTATAATAAAGATTGATTGCTTATTTAATTTTTCATGATCGTAAACTCCACCCTACGGTTTAGCTGTCTGCCTTCGGGATTGTCCGTGCCATCGGCATTGGCATTGTCAGCCACAGGTTTGGTTTCACCATATCCTTTCGAGACAATGCGGCTTTTGGAAATTCCTTTCGAGATAATGTAATCCATCACCGATTTTGCCCGGTTGGCGCTGAGGGTAAGGTTGTATTCATCAGAGCCTTTACTATCTGTGTGGGCGCTCATCTCAATTTCGATATTCGGGTATTCATTCAGGAATAAGATCACCCTGTTCAGTTCCGTATTAGATTCCGGGCGCAAATCATATTTGTCAAAATCGAAGAACACATTGTTCAGCCTGAACACCTGGCCAATTTCAATCGGCGTAAGGTAAAGGTCTTTGTGAATTTCTTTATAGCCCAGTTTTATCAGCGAATCAAGGTTCAGGTTCTCCGAAATGGCAAAGTATTTTTCTGCCGAAGCCCGGATGCTGTAATTTTTATCATAGGGCAACACGATCTTAAAAGATCCGTCCACAGGATTGGAAATACCGTTACCTACTTCCGTACCATCCGGCAATGTTTCGTATATAAGTGAAGCGCTGAGTGGTTGTTTTGTTTTTGAATTATAAACGTTCCCACTCACCAATACCACAGGGTCGGGCTTCTCCCGCTCCAGCAATTTCACCCTCACAATATCACTGGCGCCGTAAGCGCCATCGCTGCTGGTAAGGTAGGCGTACTCGCCGCCTGCATCCAGGGTAAAAAATGCTTCACTACCTGTAGTATTAATGGGGCTGCCAAGGTTAACCGGGTCGCTCCATTTCTGCCAGCTTTCATCCAGCCGCTTGCTCATCCAGATATCATTTTCGCCCAGGCCGCCGGGGCGGTCGCTGCTGAAATAAAGTGTAACGCCATCTGACGCTATGAAGGGACTCATTTCATTATAATCGGGCAGGTTTATTTTTTTGCCTAGGCTTTTTGGTGCCGACCAGATATCGCCGCCTTCTAAAAAGGAAACATATAAGTCATTATCGTAGCTCTCTTTTTTATCGGTCATGTAGAACAACAAAGTTTTTCCATTGTGACCCATAGAGGCTCCCAGTTGCATGGTTCGGTTAAATTTTTCGAAGTTGCGGATGCGCAGTCTTTGTGGTGGGGTCCAGCTATTGTCATTGGCACGGTGCATCATACTTACCCCGGTGCCCAGGTATTGGCCATCAATAAAAGCTCCTTTGATGAGCATCTTGTTCAGGTCCGGGCTTATCCAGTACACGGCATTGAAATGAGACGCATTTACAGATCCGTTCAAGTGTTTGGCTTTGCTCCAGTTGCCGGCAGTGTCACGCATAGAATACCAAATATCCTGTGCATTGGGCACGGTAGCTGCCTGTACGTTTGATGGGTGGCCCTGCCGGATAAAAAACAGCAAGTTTCCGTCTGCAGAAATGGTGGGCCGCATTTCGGGGTAGTAAGTGTTTACGGCTTCGCCCAGGTTTTCAATCTTTACAATGGTTGCCTCTGTAATAACGTTTTCTGCCTGCTCCTTCAGCTTACCGGAAGTGTCTAAAGATGGTTGGGCATAACAGATGAGGAAGCATGCTTGCAATAAAAAACTGCAGTAAAATTTTTTCATACGATAGCTTTGGCTGCTATTACAACGAAAAATCATAAAAGATATTACTGCCTGAACAAACTTTCTACGGTTACATCCTGCTGCACCAGGCCGGTGCTGTGTATATTTTCTACAAAGCCAAAGCTGGATATTATGGTGATAAAAAGCGATTTACGGGTGCCTGTCTTTTCCTGAAAAACCATCATCTTATTTCTCAATTCATCAGCATAAGATTTAGTGATGGTAAACGGTTTGTCATAGAATTTTGCTTCGCAAATGTTGATAACGTTATCCTGGCGATCGATAAGTAAATCAATTTGTGCCCCCTTGGTGTTGGTTTTTCCTTTTGCAAGAAAGCTTGAAATTTCTGTATAAACTGCCGAGATGCCGAGCGCATGTTTGAGTTGCTCAATATGCTTCATGCAAACATTTTCAAATGCATAGCCGCTCCATGTTTTGTAGGTAGCGGTGGCAGAAAGCTGTTGCCAGTTTATGTTTTTCTTATTGTTCATAAACTTCAAAAAAAATAATGAATATTCATCAGTAAGCCTGTATAGCGTTTCCTTTTTAATTTTATCAAATGGGTAACATGCGGTAATAAAGTCTGATTGCTCTAACTCGTTCAGGACTTTGCTAAAAGTGCCTCCGTCAGTCATTTTTGAAGCACTAATGATGTTTGACCTTGATATTCCATTTGGTTTTGCAGCCAGCGCTTTTATAACACTTATGTGTTGCTGTGCATTTGTAAAAAGGGCATTGTACAGGTTGTCAAATTCATTTACCAGTAATCCATTTTTTGAAAAACAAATACGATGGATATTTTGCGCTGCACTTTGCCCTTTCCTTATTTCCTTTAAGTAATGCGGTATGCCGCCCAGCGACATATAAAGTTGTAGCACCTGGTAGCGGCTAAGTTGAACTCCCAGGTGTTTTAAGTATGCTTCCGTTTCATATAAAGTGAAGGGTTGAATATGCATCCTTTTTGTAACACGATTATGCAGGCCGCCACGGTTATTGATAATCTTACTGGTCATCCAGGAAGCCGCCGAGCCACAAATAATGACAAGTATATTTTTATTTACTGCCCAACTGTTCCAGAACCAATCCAGCGCAGCCAAAAATTTAGACTTATGCGTATCCAGCCAGGGTAATTCATCAATAAATACCAGTAGCTTCTGATTTGATTTTTGTGTATCAAGAAGCTTTGTCAGCTGTTCAAATGCCTCCAGCCAGTTGCCGGGCACCAGCAATTTTTTTCTACCTTTTATTTTGCCTGCAAGTGCCATAGCAAAACTTTGCAATTGATCTTCCAGGGAAGCATTTAACACACCACTAAATTCAAAATGAATTTTTGCATCGAAATAGGTGCGCACCAGGAAAGTTTTTCCCACCCGCCGCCTGCCTGTTATGGCAAGCATATCGGCACCGGTTGCAGCCATCATTTCGGCCAGCATTTGCTGCTCTTCTTCCCGACCAATGATTATTTTTTTCATTATATCAGTAATTTATTGCCAGCGGAATCTATATAAAAATAGGTACTTTCCGCTGGCAATAATAATTAAAAAAAATAAATTTACCGCTATTTCCGATGCAATTCAACAAATGTGTTTAAATCTATTGCCAGCGGAATCAGCTAAAAAAAGAGAGATTCCGCTGGCAATAATTATTGTAAGGCAACTTTAAAATTCGTAATTAAATAAAGCAAACAGCGCTTAAACCGCTACAGGCGCTTTTATGCCAGGGTGGCTCTCGTAGTTTAGTAATTCAAAATCTTGATAAGTAAAGTTGAAAATATCTTTTACTTCGGAATTTATTTTCATTTGTGGTAAAGGGAAAGGCGTGCGGCTAAGCTGGAGTTCAGCCTGCTCAAAATGATTTTTGTATAAATGTACATCGCCGAAGCTGTGAACAAAATCGCCGGGTTCCATATCGCATACCTGCGCAATCATCATGGTAAGTAATGCATAAGATGCAATATTGAAAGGCACACCGAGGAACACATCTGCAGACCGCTGGTAAAGTTGGCAACTCAACCTTCTTTTTTGTTCCCCGCTGGCCAGCGGGTTAGGGGGCTTCGTATAAAACTGGAACAAACAATGGCAGGGCATCAGTTTCATATCAGGCAGGTCCGCCACGTTCCATGCACTTATGATCATGCGCCTGCTATCGGGGTTTGTTTTAAGTGTATGGATCAGTTCTTTTACCTGGTCTGTTTCTACGCCGTTGGCACCGGCCCAGCTACGCCATTGCTTGCCATAAACCGGTCCTAGGTCGCCGTTCTCGTCAGCCCATTCATCCCATATTTTCACATTATGTTCTTTCAGGTATTGAATGTTAGTATCGCCTTGCAGGAACCAGAGCAGCTCGTAAATAATACTTTTTAAATGTGTTTTCTTGGTGGTAACCAGGGGGAAACCATCTGCCAGGTTAAAACGCATCTGGTAACCGAATACACTGCGGGTTCCCGTGCCGGTGCGGTCATCTTTATCTGTACCGGTATTAATTATATGTTTTACGAGGTCTAAGTATTGCTGCATAGCTGCAAATTAAAGGAATTCGCTAATTTATTATCTTGCCTGTTTATAAAAATGAATACAATTATCAAGTTATATAAGGTTGGTTCCTATGCAAACCTCTTTGCTGTTTGTGTTTTTACCGGGTTATTTTTGTACGATATGATAACGATTGCCTGCGAAAACAGCATGGAAGATACGCTTGGGTATTTTGGCTTTCTGGCAGTAGCGGCTATCTATTGCTACAGCTTTTACCTGGATACTTTATTATTCTCAAATACTACATGGGTCTTTAAAAAAATCAACAGTTGGCTACGGTTTATTTTTATATAAGAGCTGCTGCTGGCCCTTCCTTATACTGTGTTAGTGCTGTTTTCTTTTATGAGTTTCAATTTTAGTTTTGATTTTAAGAGTTGGTCAGGTATAGAACGGTTGGTACTGGTGCTTTGCCTTTATGGTGCTTATGCAGGATCTGTAATCCGATTAGTTTTTTCAAAAAAATTGTATAGACATTTTATGGAAAAAGAAGAAGACCTTTTGATGGAATTTGGTAGTGGATAGTAACATCAGCATGTAAACGCCGGCATCAGCAGTTTTAATGACAAGCCGTTTGGCTTATTGTTTGCAACAGGTTGAATATGGCTAAATATGTTACCAGGTTATTGCTTTTTTGCTGCAGCATCATTTTTTTTTCATCCTGCGATACTGGCTTTAAAAAATTGTTCTCTAAACAAACAGCCAGAGAAAAATATCTGGGGAAATTGAAAAAAATTTCTTCTAAGACGGCTATTGCCTGGGAACGGACAGCAAGGATTGCTTTACAGCAGCCGCTGGAAGTACCGGCACCATATGCCGAGACGGGTTATTTTTCGGGTAAATTACATGATGCTGTAGCATTCAGATTCCTGGCCAAAGCAGGACAGCTGGTAACCATAAAACTGTTGCAAACAGGAAATTCCTCCCTTACCACCTTTACTGATTTATGGAACGCCAATGATACCAGTTCCCTGGAATTATTGGAATCGGCTGATACCCTTTTAAATGAAATGACACATAGCAGCATAAAAGACCAAAACTATATTGTAAGGATGCAACCTGCGGCAGGCGATAGCGGCCGCTTTGAATTGACCATCACCCTTTCGCCTATGTTAGGCTACCCAATACCCGAGGGTACAAAAAGCAATGTAGGTAGCTTTTGGGGGGCCGACAGGGATGGCGGCTCCCGCAACCATGAAGGTGTAGATATTTTTGCCAAAAAAGGTAGCAATGTGCTTGCAGTAGCAGATGGTTATATAACCCGCACTGGTGAAACAAACCTTGGAGGAAAAGTAGTTTGGCTAAGGCCATCCAAACAAAATATTTCTGTGTATTATGCGCATTTAGACTCCCAACTGGTTACCCAGGGGCAGTTTGTAAAAGCGGGAGAGCCACTTGGTCTGATGGGCAATTCCGGCAATGCAAAATTTACACCGGCGCACCTGCATTTTGGAATATATACCCGGGATGGTGCCATTGATCCCATTGATTTTATAAGAGAGGTTAAAAATCCCGGAGAAGGTGCGTGGTCTGCAAAACTCAATCGTTCGGTCCAACTGGGTAAGGGTACAAAATTTTACGCTTCACCAGAGAAGCGCAATACTATGGCTTTAGATAGTTCTGTAACCATTATAACACAGGCAGTAAGCGGCGACTTTTTTAGAGTGAGTACAAAAACCGGCCAACGTATGTTTGTTCCGAAAAGTGAAGTAAAATAAAAAATCTGCACTAAAATAATGGTAGTCTTCACTAGCCTGCAAATTGTAAAAAATTTGATCCGCATTATTTTATAGTTGGCGATGTTCCTGTTTTAACTACAACAACATACCTGTCAACTTACTTTAACTCAAAACCTTTTATAGAACCACTTTCAGCAGTTATCTTTGCCAACTTAAGAGGTTATTTATATGGGCAAAAAAGGTAAAGTGTTGATGGCAATGAGCGGCGGTATAGATAGTACCGTGGCTGCATTAATGCTTCATAAGGAAGGGTACGAGGTGGTGGGAATTACCATGAAAACATGGGATTATGCTACTGCTGTGGCTACCAATAGCAAGAAAGAAACCGGTTGCTGCAACCTGGATAGTTTTAACGATGCACGCCTTGCGGCGGTGCAGCATGGATTTCCTCATTTTATTTTGGATATTAGGGAAGAGTTTGGCGATTTTGTAATAGAGAATTTCGTGGATGAATACATTGCTGGCCGAACACCCAACCCTTGCGTAATGTGCAATACCCATATTAAATGGCGTGCCTTGCTTAAAAGAGCAGATGCGCTTGGATGTGATTTTATTGCCACCGGCCATTATGCGCAGGTGCACCAACATACCAATGGTCGTTATTTTATCAGCAAAGGATTGGATGATACTAAAGATCAAAGCTATGCGCTTTGGGGCCTGCAGCAAGACCTGCTGAAAAGAACTTTATTGCCATTGGGCACCTACCATAAAACGGCTATCCGCCAGATGGCACATGATTTTGGTTATCCTGAATTAGCCAAGAAAAATGAGAGCTACGAAATTTGTTTTGTACCCGATAACGACTACCGCGGTTTCTTAAAGCGCAGGGTAGAAGGCCTGGAAGAAAGTGTTGCCGGTGGCAGCTTTGTAGATCAGCAGGGAAATATTTTGGGAAAACACAAAGGTTATCCGTTCTATACGGTAGGTCAGCGCAAGGGACTGGATATTGCCTTGGGCAAGCCAGCATTTGTAACAGAGATCATACCAGAAACGAATACTGTGGTGTTGGGTGATGAAGAAGACCTAAACAGGACAGAGATGATCATTACTGGCCTTAACTGGATAAAATATGATGGCATTACCGATGGGATGGAAGCCGTTACCAAAATCCGTTATAAAGATAAAGGTGCCTTAAGCCAGTTGTTTACATACGAAAATGGTATAAAAGTGCGTTTTTATGACAATGTAAAAGGAGTAGCCCCCGGGCAGAGTGCTGTTTTTTATGAAGGCAACGACGTAATCGGCGGCGGCATCATTCAGCGGAATATGCCTGTATTATAGCGCCGCAGCATCTTTTTACCAACGGCAGGTTAGCACTAATCATAAAAAATGTAAATTGCTTTAGTGAAAATTGGCTACCCGTTTTAATGTTTGTATACACATGAAAAAATTATTACCATACTTGCTGGCAGCCGCGGTTGCATTCAGCGCCTGTAAAAAATCTTCCGAAACATTTGAGACGGCATCAATAGATGACTATAGCCCGCTTACTGTTGGTAAATATATCAGCTACCAATTGGATAGCCTGGTGTATGTGAACTTTGGTACCACAGCAGAAACGCATAGTTACCAGGTAAAGTATGAAGTAGATGCTGCTATTACCGACAACCTCGGCAGGCCGGCATACCGCATCATCCGTTACATTCGTAAAACCCCCGCCAATCCTTGGGTGAGCGACAATACCATTCTGGCTACCCCAACCAATAATGGGTTGGAGGTTACCGAAAATAACATGCGTTACATTAAGTTAAAGCTGCCCATCAGGGATTTGTATTCCTGGAAGGGTAACAGTTTTATTGATACCTATTCCATTAATTCTGAAGTGAAATACCTTGACGACTGGGATTATACCTACGATAGCGTTAATGTAGCTCAAAAGATCGGCACTTTTAATTTAGACAGCACCATTAAAGTAGATCAGCGGGATGAGGTCATCGGCAACCCTGGCGATGCCAACTCTTATAGCGAGATCAATAAAGGAGTAGAAAAATATGCCAAAGGTATTGGCCTTGTGTACCGCAGGTTTTTTCACAACGAATACCAGCCACCTACACCTGGCCAGAGCGGCCGTTTTGTAACCGGTTCTTATGGTATTACGCTAACCATGATTGATCATAATTAGTCAGCACAACATCATTGTAAATTAACCCGGGAAAATGGAGAAATCCGTTTGTGGAATATTGCTCACTCCCACTTGTCTTAGCATGGTAACCAGTTGGCCCCTGTGGTAACTGGCATGGTTGAATAAATGTAGCAGTACTTCATATACCGGTTTTTTTATTTCTTCTTTTTTACTACGCCGGTAAGCAAACACATGTTGCAATTGAACTTCGGTCGCTTTTTTAACCCATGCTGCCCACTCTAAACTTTGTGCCGAAGATATTTTTTGCAGCATGGCAAATTCACCGGTAAACGACGGAGCAGGTGGCACCACTCTTTCCTGCAGTTTAAGCCGCTGCCACCAGATGGATTCAGCATTCCACATATGCAGCACCGTGAGCCTGATGGATGGGAAGCTGCTGGTTATTTCCTGGTTAATGGTTTCTTCGGGAAGGATAGCTATACAATCAAATAATTTTTTATTGGCCCAGGCAGTATATGCGCTGCATTGTTGCATGATATGCTTCATGGTTTTCCTTAATTTTACGTTCCTGAAATGTACTACAATCATTTCCTTCATTCATTTCTAATTATACACAATGGCTGAACATTCAACAGTATTTAACGGCTTCGGCTCAGCCGCAATTCATGCGGGTCATACCAAAGATCCTAACAATGCGCACCTCACGCCTATTTACGCCAGCAGCACTTATGTTTTTGATGATGCAGAACAAGGTATGCGCCGCTTTTCTGGCGAAGAAAAGGGTTACATCTATAGCAGGTGGGGCAACCCCAGCATCAGCGAAGCAGAAGATAAACTGGCTGCATTGGAATGCTTCGGTTTAAAAGATGCGGCAGGCAAACCGCTGCAATGCAAGGCCATCCTGCACTCCAGCGGCATGGCGGCATTAAGTACCCTGATGATTGGCACGCTGAAGGCTGGCGATAAAATCCTTACACATTATTCGCTTTACGGAGGCACACAGGAACTGGTAGATAAAGTTTTGCCGCCATTAGGCATTGAAGCTGTGATTACCGACCTACGGGATCTGCAAAAAGCCGCCGATGCTTTGCAGGCAGACGACAAGATAAAAATGGTTTACCTGGAAACGCCCGCTAACCCTACCATACAGTGCGTTGACCTGGAAGCGCTTTGCCAGTTGGCTAAAAAACATAACAAAATAGTAGCGGTAGATAATACTTTTGCCACGCCTTATTTACAACAACCTTTTAGTTACGGGGTAGATTTTGTTTTTCACAGCACTACCAAATTTTTAAACGGACATGGCACGGCTATCGGTGGTGCATTGCTTGGTACTGATTTGGGTTTGATGAATGGACACATCACCAAAATTCACCGCCTGCTGGGCGGCAACAGCAATCCCTTTGATGCATTCTTATTAACGCAGGGAATGAAAACACTGGAACTGCGCATGCGGCGCCATTGCCAGAATGCGATGGAGGTGGCCAACTTTCTTCACCAGCACCCGGCGGTGGCCAAAGTAAATTACCTGGGCCTGGCTTCACATCCCGATTTTGAAACTGCTAAAAAGCAGATGCGGCATCCCGGTGCTATGCTTAGTTTCGAGATGAAGGGCGGCCTGGTAGCGGGAAAGCAAATGATCAACAAACTGCAAATGTGCATCAGGGCAGTATCGCTGGGTACCTGCGACACATTGGTTTGCCACCCGGCCAGCATGACCCATAGCGGCGTGCCTGCGGCACAAAGAGCGCAATATGGCATTACTGACGGATTGATAAGGATGAGCGTAGGAATAGAAAATATAGAAGATATCATTGCCGATTTACAACAAGCACTGAATTAATTGAACTAAAAAAAAGCATATGGCAACTGATAATATAAAAACTAATTGTACCATTCGCCGGGCGGTAAAAGAAGACTGCACCGCCATGATGGAATTAATACATGAACTGGCGTTATATGAAAAAGCGCCTGAAGAAGTAACAGTAGATTTTAATCATTTTGTGGAGAGTGGTTTTGGTGAAAAACCCGTTTGGTGGGCTTTCGTGGCGGAGACCTCCGCTGACCCTGCTCTTGGTGGGGCTAAGGGAGGTGTTGTAGGTTTTGCTCTCTACTATATTCGTTACAGCACCTGGAAAGGACAGCGCTTGTACCTGGAAGACCTGTTGGTTACAGAATCTATGCGGGGTAAAGGTATTGGCGGCCTGTTGTTCGACCGGTTGATAGAAGAATGCAAGGCAAAACAATTCAGCGGAATGATGTGGCAGGTGCTGGACTGGAATGAGCCTGCTATAAATTTCTACAAAAAATACGACGCCAACCTGGATGGCGAGTGGATCAACGGGAGTTTGAATTTTTAATCAGTTGGCTTTTTTAAAGCTGGTTGGTTTAATAAACCATGTATTCGTACTTTTGCAACCCGGCAATAAGGTGAAAACTTGCTGGCAATGTTGCATAGCGATACGCAGTACAAGTCCGCCCGGCTGAAGGCCATTCGGACGGGAGTGTGATCCCAAAAAAAATCGGGACAGCCTGCCAATGAAGTTGAACAGCATATCAACCGCCGGGCTCCACCAAAAAAATCGGGACAGGCAAAAAAATAATATTATGGCAGAAAGAATTACAATGAGCGAAGACGGGCAGTTACAAGTGCCCGATCAACCGATTATTCCTTTTATAGAAGGCGATGGAATTGGTCCGGAAATTTGGTCTGTTGCAGAAAAGGTTTTTGATGCCGCCGTGGAGAAATCTTATGGCGGTAGCAGGAAGATAAGCTGGAAAGAAATGCTGGCTGGTGAGAAAGCCTTTAAGCAAACGGGCGAATGGTTACCTGCCGAAACATTGCAACTAGCCAAAGATCATATTGTATCCATCAAAGGGCCGTTAACAACACCGATAGGTGGTGGCCTGCGTTCGCTTAACGTGGCTATGCGCCAGGATCTTGACCTGTATGCATGTGTGCGCCCGGTGAAGTGGTTTAAGGGCGTGCCATCGCCGGTAGTGCACCCGGAGGCGGTTGATATGGTGATCTTTCGTGAAAACACAGAAGACATTTATGCCGGCATAGAGTGGCAGGCAGGCAGCCCGGAGGCCGATAAGTTTGAAAAATTCCTGATAGATGAAATGGGTGTGACCAACATCCGTTTCCCCGGTGCATCGGGCTATGGCGTAAAGCCTGTATCCAGTACCGGTAGTAAGCGACTGGTGAGGGCGGCTATTAAACATGCACTTGATAATAACCTTCCGTCGGTGACGCTGGTGCACAAGGGTAACATTATGAAGTTTACAGAAGGGGGCTTTAAAAAATGGGGTTATGAAGTAGCCCGCCAGGAGTTTGCTGACAAAACCTTTACCTGGGATGAGTGGGATGCATTAAAAAAGGAACACGGCGAAGCACATGCCAACGAAGTGCAGCGCAAGGCATTGCATGAAGGTAAACTGCTGGTGAAAGATATTATTGCAGATAACTTTTTACAACAGATATTAATTGCGCCGCAGGATTATTCGGTAGTGGCTACCTTAAACCTTAACGGCGATTATATTTCTGATGCGCTGGCTGCGGAAGTAGGCGGAATAGGCATTGCACCGGGTGCTAACATTAATTACAAAACAGGTTATGCTGTTTTTGAAGCTACCCATGGTACTGCACCAAAATTTGCCGGAACAGATAGTATGAATCCTTCGTCAGTTATTTTAAGTGGCTGTATGTTGCTGGAATATATTGGTTGGAAAGAAGCGGCAGAAATGATTACGACTGCTTTGCAGGCAACGATTATGCGTAAAACCGTTACCATAGATTTTTATAACCTGATGACCGGTGCCACTTTGCTTAAGACAAGCGAATTTGGTAATGAGATCATTAATAATATGGGCCTGGTTACCGGCGACGGACAGTTGAAGAAAAGCTCGAGTTTGTAAAATATTATGTGTTTAACTATTTTTAGAAATCGCTGAGATTGAACCATTTTACTGAAAGCAATAAGTGTAGAAAATGCCAGAATTATATATTATAGCTGGGTGTAATGGTGCAGGTAAAACAACTGCTTCGTTTACCGTTCTGCCATATACATTGCACTGCACGGAATTTGTAAATGCAGATGAAATTGCAAGAGGTCTATCTCCTTTTCAACCGGAAAAAGTCGCAATCCAGGCAGGAAAAATCATGTTGAGTAGGATAGAAGAGCTGATACAATTGCAGGAGAATTTTGCCATAGAAACAACTTTAACAACTTTATCATACCAACAGACAATTGCCAGAGCACAAGCTGCGGGATATGAAGTAACACTCATTTTCTTTTGGTTAAATGATGTAAATTTGGCTATTGAGCGGGTTAAACTAAGGGTAAAAGAAGGGGGGCATCATATTCCAACTGAAACTATAAAGAGACGCTACATCAAAGGGATAAAAAATCTCTTTAAAATATTTAGCGCATTATGTAACAGGTGGATAATAATCGACAATTCCCAAACAAAACATATTATTGTAGCTGAGTGCTCTAACGAAATTGTTGAGGTATTTAATAAAGAAATTTGGAAACGCATTAAAATGATAGCAAATGAAAAACGCTGATTTCAAAAAGGGCAGTTTTACAAAAAAAATAAGCACTGGCTTAACGCTTTCGTTTGAAAGATTAGTTGAGACAAAAAAAATAACCAACGCTAAATTGGCTTTTTCACAAAACGGCAAAATAGTTAAAGTAAATGCCCGTGATATAAGTTTAAAGTAAGAAGTAAATACAAATATAAAACGTAAACATGGCAAAAATTAAAGTAGATAATCCCGTAGCAGAACTAGACGGCGATGAGATGACAAGGATCATCTGGAAGTTTATTAAAGACAAACTGATTCTTCCATACATAGAAGTCCCCATTCAATATTTTGATTTGGGAATGGAACACCGTGATGCTACCGATGATCAGGTAACCGTTGATGCTGCTAATGCCGTCAAAGCTTGCGGTGTGGGTATTAAATGTGCTACCATTACTCCAGATGAAGACAGGGTAAAAGAATTTAACCTGAAGCAAATGTGGAAGAGCCCTAACGGTACAATCCGTAACATTCTTGATGGAACTGTGTTCAGGGAGCCGATCGTTATGCAAAACGTACCGAGGCTGGTAACCAACTGGACGGCGCCCATCATTGTTGGCCGTCATGCTTTTGGCGATCAGTACCGTGCTACTGATACCGTGATAAAAGGCAAGGGTAAATTAACCATGACTTTTACGCCGGAAGGTGGCGGTGAACCGCAGGTGTTTGAAGTGTACAATTTTAAAGGCGATGGCGTTGCCATGAGCATGTACAATACCGATGAGAGTATTTATGGTTTTGCACGCAGTTGTATGAATATGGCTTTGAGCAAAAAATGGCCGTTGTATCTTTCTACTAAAAATACCATCCTTAAAAAATATGATGGCCGCTTTAAAGATATTTTTGAAGAAGTTTATCAGAATGAGTTTAAGAAAGATTTTGGAGCAGCAGGTATCGTTTACGAGCACCGCCTGATTGATGATATGGTGGCTAGTGCCCTAAAATGGAATGGCAATTTTGTGTGGGCTTGTAAGAATTATGATGGTGACGTGCAGAGCGATACCGTAGCACAGGGCTTCGGTTCTTTGGGATTGATGACATCTGTACTGGTAACACCTGACGGCACTACCATGGAAGCAGAAGCTGCACACGGCACGGTAACCCGCCACTACAGGGAGCACCAGGCTGGCAGACCAACATCTACAAATCCTATCGCTTCTATTTTTGCCTGGACAAGAGGACTTGCCTTCCGTGGTAAGTTAGATGAAAACCAGCCGCTGATAGATTTTTGTAATGCATTGGAAGCAGTTTGTATTGAAACAGTAGAGAGTGGTAAGATGACCAAAGACCTTGCCGTTTGTATCCATGGCAATAAAGTGGCACACGGTAAAGATTACCTGTACACAGAAGAATTTTTGGATGCTATTGATGAGAATCTGAAAAAGAAAATGGACTGATAATAATTAAATTAAAGCCTTTGCATTGCAAAGGCTTTTTTTCTACAGGTTTAAAGATTGTTCTTTTTTAGTAAATTTTAAAAATTAAGGTTATTGCCATTAGTTGTTAACCTGATATTTTAGATAGTAAATTTCCCAGGTATGCATAAGAAGATCGCAATGCTGCTGTTCTTTTCCGGAAGCTTTTTCATTGGTTTTTCTCAACAGCTTTATGACTCCCTTTTAAAGTTGATGCATACGCAATACCCGCAGGAGTCAATTTATTTGCAGTTAGATAAATCATTTTATGCTGCCGGAGAAACGATATGGTTTAAGGGGTATGTAAAGTCTGAATTGTTTCCCAACGTATTAAGTACTTCTCTTTATGCAGAGTTGATCAATGAGAAAGGCGCTGTCCTTCAAAGAAAAATAATGCCGCTGTTAATGGCGGGCGGCGCTTCTAATTTCGATTTGCCGGATACCGTTACATCTTCCCGGATGTACATCAGGGCTTACACTTCATGGATGCTCAATTTTGATTCCAGTTTCCATTATTTAAAACCGGTGAATATAATCAGGAACCAGGATATTAATAAATCAATTGCGTCTGCAAAAAAATATACTATTTCTTTTTTTCCGGAAGGTGGTGACCTTGTTGCGGGAATAGAAAGTCGCATAGCGTTTAATACAAATGACGAAGACGGTAAACCGTTTGATATAACCGGCGCAATTCTGGATGAAAAGGGAGATACAGCAACCAGGTTTACCAGTAGGCATAATGGCATGGGCTATTTTTCAATTGCTGTAAAACCCAGAGAAAAATATAAAGCGGTTTGGAAAGACCCATCAGGGCAACAGCACGAAACTTTATTACCTAATGCAAGAACAAATGCAGCTACCCTAAGCGTTGACCAGACCAATGGAAAACTGAGATACACAATTCAAATTCCACCGGGTGCATCAGCCGATATGAAAGAATTTGTGGTAATTGGCCAGATGAATCAGGAAACAGTATATGCTGCCAGTATAAGTATGCGTTCTAAAACAACTGTTACGGTGCCTCTTCCGGTAGACAGCCTTCCTGATGGAGTGCTGCAGGTAACATTGTTTACCTTAGATGAATTGCCCATTGCAGAAAGAGTTGCTTACATCAATAATAACAACCAATATTTTATAACTGACCTTCACCTGGTAGAAAAAAATTTTGATGCAAAGGGAAAAAATGTTTTACAGGTAGACGTAGGCGGGCAGCTTTCAAGTAACCTGTCAATTGCTGTAACGGATGCCGATCTTGATGTAGCAGCCGCAGATGCTGAAAATATTTATTCCCAAATGTTGTTGTGTTCAGATTTAAGAGGAAGAATTTATAACCCTGCCTATTATTTTTCAAGTGATGCGGATTCACTAAAAGATCAACTTGATATTGTGATGATGACAAATGGCTGGCGTAGGTTTAACTGGAAAGAAGTACTGGCCGGAAAGCGACCTGTTATAAAAAATAAGCCTGAAGCATACCTCGCCGTTAAAGGCAATGTGTATGGTCTTAATGCGAGCCAACTTGGTGCTACATCTATAACAGGTTTTATGCAAACTACCAGGCAGGCAGATAAGTCGCTGGTGTCAATTCCGTTTAAACCGGATGGTAGTTTTATTTTAGACAATTTGTATTTTTTTGATACCCTTAAATTATTTTACCAGCTTAATAATGATAAGAATAAGCGCCTTACTGATGCAGCAAGCTTTTCTTTTAAAAATAATCTTGTAAGTCCGCCACCAATAAATTCTGCAGCATTTTCCAGGATCCACTTTGCTGCACAACCACCGCCCTCTATTGCATTAAAAAGTATAAAACAAAGCGAATTGTACCAGGAGATGTTAGCAGATAAAAAAATAAAAGTTTTAGAAACGGTGACCGTAACAGGTAATTTAAAAACGAAAGAAGAAACAGTAAACGCAGAATACACATCAGGGTTATTCAATTCCGGCAATTCCAGGATATTTGTAATAGCGGATGATCCTATTGCAAATTCAGCAGTTTCTGTGCTACAATACTTACAGAGCAGGGTGGCAGGTTTGCAAATAAGTTTAAATGGGTTTAGCGGATCAATAAGCAGGCGGGGAAGCCCTACCGATCTTTTTTTAAATGAAATGAGAACTGAGGTTGATGTGATACAAGCTACACAAATGTCTGATGTAGCCATGATAAAAGTTTTTGATCCACCGTTTTTAGGATCAATGGGTGGTGGTGCTGGCGGTGCCGTGGCTGTGTATACAAAAAAAGGCAGCGCTGGAAATGCTAACGTAAAGGGGCTCAATACTGCTGTAGTGCAAGGTTACTCTGCCATCAAAGAATTTTATCAACCCAATTATGACGATAAAAAAATACCCATTACCGAAGATTATCGCACCACCCTGTACTGGAATCCCTTTTTATTGCTGAATGCACAAAATAAAAGAATAACCATTCCATTTTTTAATAATGACAATGCTAAAAGAATAAGGGTGATCATTGAAGGCATGAATGAGTTAGGACAGTTAACCAGGGAAGAAAAAATATTTGAATGATAATATTGGCTAATGAAGAAAGCTAAAGCGATTCCCGTAAATTAAAAAAACGTGAATAACATTGCCATAAACAAATTATGGTGTTTCCTGCTTTAAAGATTGCACGTAATCTACAACCGCTCTTATTCCCTTTGCTACATCCGTATAAGCCACATCAGCATCAGCAAAACTGGTAATGGGTTTGGCGCCGGTGGGCAATGCCTGCAGTTTGGCATAGGGCATGCCCGTCCAGTCGCAGGTGCGTAAAATAACCGGTATCACCCGGGCTTCATTTTTTTCATGACGCTCCAGGGCTACTTTCAGTTCTTTATCCCAGATGTATTGGCTGTTATTAAAGTCTACACTTATCAGCAGCAGGATGATATCTGCGGTAGCCATTTCCGTGGCAATGGTGCTATCCCATTCGGCTCCTGCCAGCAGTTGACGATCCTGCCATACTTCTACTTTATCACTTCTTTTAAGACCCACCAGGTTCCTGTCTAATTGTACTTTCATGGCCTCATCTTCGTGGGCATAAGAAAGAAATATTTTTAGTTTTTGTGCCATAATATTTTTTTAGAATTGACAACTTATCTGGGCCTGCCGTTCACCCAAATCTCTATCACACCACTCAGCTTGCTATTAGTTTCCCGCTTCACACTTACATCTTTTTCATTTACTCCTGCACTATTCAATAGTTTTAAAAAAAAGTTCCTTTCATTATCAGAACTGGTATGATTGTACATTTTTACAATGCTTGGAAACGGGTTGTTAATATATTCCGGTGGTGCCACATAGTAATTGCCATTCAATTTTAATGCTTCCACTAACGAGGCAATATCTTTTTCAGCAGCTTTATCATTATATTGAATAAAGACTTTTGTTTGTTCTTTATTGATCTTGTTCTTTAAAACAGTGAGATCCGTTTTTGATGCCCGCAGGGATTTGTTTACCAGGGCTAATTTGTTTTTATCTGCTATAGTTACACCGGTAGTAACGATAACGCCCTGCGTGGTGTCGGGCCTGATAATAGCATTGATAGATTGTTCTGTTTGCGAGAGCACAGAGTCGTATTTATTTACAATATTGGCTTTTTGTCCTTTACAATTTGCTACCAGCGAATCTATTAAGTTGTTCTTGCTTTCCAGGAATTCTTCCTGACTTTGCAGGGCTATTTTCTGGATCTTGATGATTTGCTGTTTGTCTGCAATATCAAATGCCATCCAAAGTACGGCTGCTGCCAGCAGGCATAAGGTTGTTACCCAGAAAACAGTCCAGGATTTTGCCCGTTTGCTGTTGGCAATCATTTTGTCCAACATATCGTAATTAGAAAATTCTTCAGCCATAACATTATTTTTTTATGGTGATCTTATTTGGAAACAGCACATTCTTCAGCGCTATAAGTGCGATGCTGCTAAACATGAGCAAGCTTAATATGGTGAATAGCCAGCGCTGCACGGTATCAAAATCGCTGGTAAGGTTGTACACCGTTACCGATGCCACAATGCCGATGATAAATACCAGCACTGCAATTATATAATAAAAGCGGTGGGAAGATTGCTGAATGACGATGCTGCCAATTTCTGGCAATACAATGGACTTTACTTTTTGAGCGATCTCTTTAAAAACGGTATCGTCGCTTTTGCCGGAACTGATCTGGTTCTCTACCGGAACAAGGTCGTTTGGTAAAATATGAGCCCGGTAAGTTTTAATTTCAGCAAAAGCAGCCAAATCAAAATCCCTGAGCAGCACCGGAATGATCACTTTCTGGCCTTTTGCTGCGGCATCAAATTGCTGCATGCAATCTTCATCGTTCATAAAATCGATACTCAGTAACGGAATGGTAATGTCTGCATTTTTGAGAATTTCGCCGATGCCTTCTTTATCGGCGGTTAATTGAAACAATACTGATTTGTCTATAATGCCCAACAGGCCGGCCCTTGAGTAGGCAGTGAAGTGTTTATTCAGTTTGCTGTACAGCTCCAGGTCTTCCTCCTGGTTAGAATACGAAAAAAATATTTTCTTTGGTGTGCCCATAGCTCACCTTAAAAGTAGGTCCAATAATTAAGAAATCAAACAGCTAAAACCTGTAACCTCTCAAAAAATCAGTTGTCAGCATTTTCTTTTTGCCTTCCAGTTGAAGTTCCAGCAGTTTTATATAGCCATCGTTGCAGGCAAATTGCAGGTAAGTTTTTTCGTCGGTCTCAAATTCACCAGGCTTTACAGCAGGTGGTTGAGTTATTTTTTCTGCACGATAAACTTTTAGTTTTTTGCCTCCTAAAAAAGTAAAAGCAGTAGGGTAGGGTGCCAGTCCACGAATTAAATTATACACGTCTTCAACAGTTTTGGTAAAATCAATCTCGCATGTGTCAGTAAAAATTTTGGGTGCATGTTTTACAGTTGATAGTTGATGGTGGATAAATGATTGTGGCCGTTCTTTAATAGACCCGTTTGCCAGGCCTTTAATTGTTTTTAGTAGAAGCTGTGCACCAATGGCCTTCATGCTATCGTGTACATCTCCGGCTGTGTCGGCATCGCCAATGGCAAAACTTTCCTGCAATAGAATGTTGCCGGTATCAATTTCCTGCTGCAATTTGAAAGTAGTAACGCCGGTTTCTTTTTCACCGTTTATCACTGCCCAGTTAATGGGCGCTGCCCCGCGGTATGCTGGCAACAGCGATCCATGCAGGTTAACCGATCCCATGGGCGGCATATTCCAAACCACTTCCGGTAACATACGAAATGCCACCACAATTTGCAAATCTGCCTTTAATGCTTTTAGTTCGTCTAAAAATTCAGGGTGCTTCAATTTTTCGGGTTGAAGTACATGCAGGTTATGCTCCACAGCATATTGCTTAACGGCGCTTTGTTGTAACAGCATTCCT